>JAYTKG010000554.1:0-1934 GCA_043730435.1 Acidimicrobiia bacterium
CCAGATCGGGCTAGCGCCACGCACTCTGGGCGGCAACTCGATCTGAACGCCCTGCCATTTGGGAAGGTTGACTGGATTTGCTGGATGTTGGCCGCGTAGGTCGGCCGGGATCTCGTTGAGGTCGTGGCGAATCTCGTATTCGGGAAGTGCGTCGCGCAAATGGGTGGCGACATGCTCTGCCAATTCACGATTGCGGCCGCCGAGCAGCAGACTTTGCCACAAACCGTCTCGGCCATAACCGTGCAACGTGATCACGATCTCCACGTGCCGCAGGAACGACGTGAGACTCACCGAGACGGTGGGGTCAATGCGATGCGACGGGATGTGGTGGCGAAGCTCGACAGGTTGGAGCACTGCGTAGTAGCTGGCATTGGCCTGCTCGGCCACTTCGCGGGCAATGACATCGGTCATTTCTTCTAGCCCGCCACCATGAAAAGCCATTACACCAAACGACGACCGAAGCTCGCACTCTTCGACGACCCCATCGGTCGCGAGTAGCTGGGCGAATGAGCTCATTGGAACGTCGCGATCATTTGGTGATCAAGGTGTCTTCGATGGTCTGGCGCAGCGTGTTGGCGCTGAGCTCGATGCCCTTTTGGGCCACGATTGTGCCATCGGATGCGACGAAGATCGTGTACGGCAGACCCGTTATGCCAAGGGCGGTGACAAACTCGCCGTTCAGATCAGCCAACAGTTCGTAGGCCACGCCCCGCGAGTGAGCGAACTCTAAGGCGATGTCGTCGTTGGCGAATTGATTCACCCCAATAAATCGGATGGTGTCACCAAATTCCTGGTGCAGTTCGGCAAAGACCGGCAACTCTCGTTTGCACGCCGCGCAGGTAGTGGACCAGACATTGATGACGAGTGGCTGACCGAGGAGATCGGTGGTGTTAACGGCGTTGCCAAGAAGGTCGGTTAAGACCACCGACGGCAACTGGTTGCCCTTGACCACTGCGTTGGTGGGGATGCGCTGCTCGCTCAACCCGACGTTGGAGCTGAGGGTAACCGTGTCGTCGGCGATAGGTCGGTTGTCGTGAGAACGACTGACGAAGTATGCCCCAACGATCGTGATGACTACGGCTGCTGCCATGGAGATCGCCAGGGCTCGACGGTTCACAGCCATGATGCAACGCTATCGAACTGACACTTGAATCGGAGTCAGTCGGGCCAAACCGATCAACCCCAACCAACAACTAAACCCGTGCCCGGGACGGACCAGCGACGTCAACCCAAGGGTGAGTCGCCGATCCGTCCCGGTCAGGACGGTTCGTGGGTCGCTCTGCATTCAAACCGAACTCCGCAACAACCTGCATCGGGGGGAATGCAGATTGTTTCGGTGGCTAAAGCGGCGTTGCCACGAACCGGATCGCCGTGCGGGCGGCCTGGTTAGGCCACCCGCACAGGTACTGCGATTGCGTCCTCGTTGATGGCAACAAGTGGACGCGGGTGCTTTGGCGGACGACCGCGAGGTCGCTTGTGACCGACGATGCGGCCGTTGTCGACCAACTCGCCGCCCCACACACCCCATGGCTCGACGCGCTCTAGAGCACCCTCGAGGCAGGCCACGGCGATTGGGCACTTGGCGCAAATGGCCTTGGCCCGCGCGATCTGGACGGGCTCGTCAGCGAAGAACAAGTGGGTCAAGGTGCCGTTACCGTCGCGGCAACGAGCCTTAGTCCAGTCAAGCTTGGCTGGGTCGGTGACCAGCGCCAAATTGGTGATCTCGGGGGTGGTGAAGTTGGCGGTGTCGAACTGTAAGGCGTACATGGTGTGTGTCCTCGTTTCTTGCTGTGCTGGTTTGGTTGGTGCCGTGGGGTGAAGTAATCGGGGGAAATAAAAAGCCGCCGGGATGGAGTCCCGGCGGCTTCGGAGCGAGTGCTCGACGTTGACTACGTCGATCGCTTTCCGAGCCGTCGGGCTGGGCGCTTGTTGGT
>JAYTKG010000555.1:0-3718 GCA_043730435.1 Acidimicrobiia bacterium
ACGCGGAGCGGTAGGCGAACGGTCCCCAGAAATGAACCACGCCACCCATCCCGGCTCACTCGGCCAACGACGCGGATCACCCGTCAGCATCAGTGCACCATTGGTGGCGCCGTGATAGCTGCGGTAAGTAGACATCACCTTTGGACGGCCCGTGGTGAGACGAGCCATGCGGATGGCGTTCTCGTTAGCCTCAGCACCGCCGTTGGTGAAGAACACCATGTTGAGATCGGGGGGAGCAACCTCAGTGATCAAGCGAGCGGCTTCGCCCCGTGCATCGTTGGCGAACGACGGGGCAACCGTACAGAGACGGTCGGCCTGCTCCTTGATGGCGGCGATCAGCTTGGGGTGTTGGTGGCCAACGTTCAGGTTGACGAGCTGGCTGGAGAAGTCGAGGTAGCGCTTGCCGTTCTCATCCCAAAAGCGGCTGCCTTCGCCGCCTGCGATCACGAGCGGCTTGAGAGCACCCTGTGCCGACCACGAGTGGAAGACGTGGGCACGATCATCGAGGTAGGCCTGGGTCGGCATCGTTTCGGTAGCAGTCATGTTGAAAGCCTATTGCGCCCGGTGGAACCCTGCCGTGACGAGCGCGTTCAGGGTTGGGCTGGCACCGAAAGAGGTTCGGCGTCCACTGCATCGGCTGGCCAGGCCATCATCCGCTTGATGTGGTTATCGTGGCAAAAACATGGGCACGAAATGTGTTGCTCGCAGCCTTCGTGGTTGGCACCCAAGCAACTACCGGTGACATTCATAGCGCTCTGACCCGACCGAACCGCCTTGGGAATGCGGTGCAGAGCAATCAGGTAGATCGCCAGCACGTACGCCGCGGCCATGACGACCTGCAGCGTTGGGATCCAGCTAGCGAAGGGCTGTAGGAAGGCTGCAGCAACTTCCAACCCGAGGGCGACGGCGCAGAATGCCACCACCCGTCGAGCCGCGCTTCGTGATGAGGTACGCCCGCCGTGCATGCCCGCCTTGCTTTCCGTGGCTCCGCCGCCACTCCAAGCATTGTGTCGAAGGTCAAACCACCCGTCGAGAGGCCATTCGACCCGTTCTTCACGCGACGATGTTCACCATACGACCAGGGACGACGACGATCTTCTTCGGCGTGGCCCCAGCAAGGGCTTCGATAACTTTGGCGTCGGCCATGGCGAAGCCCTCCACCGCCTTCGCGTCGGCGTCGGCAGCCACAGTGATGCGACCACGTACCTTGCCGTTGATCTGCACCGGGTACTCGATGGTGTTTTCCACCAGCAGCGCCGGGTCGGCAGCGGGGAACGCAGCGTAGGTCAGCGACTGGGCGTGACCCAGCTTGGTCCACAGCTCTTCGGCCATGTGTGGGGCCAGCGGCGACAGCATGTGCACCAGCGGTTCGGCGACTTCTCGTGGCGTTGCGGCCAGACCCGTGAGCGAGTTGTTCAGCTCGATCAATTTCGCGATAGCCGTGTTGAAACGCAGCGCGTCCATGTCTTCACCGACGCCTTGGATGGTCTTGTGTAGCAGCTTGCGCGTGGCATCGTCGGCGGGCGTATCAACCACGGTGCACGCACCTGTCTCCTCATCGACCATGGCCCGCCACAGGCGCTGCAGGAAGCGCTGCATGCCAACAACGTCACGGGTGGACCACGGGCGGCTGGCGTCGAGCGGACCGGTCGACATCTCATACAAACGAAAGGTGTCGGCGCCGTAGTTGTCGTACATGTCGTCGGGCGTGACCATGTTCTTCAGGCTCTTGCCCATCTTGCCGTACTCACGCTTCACCGGTTGATCGTTGTGAAAGAACTTGCCGTCACGCTCAACGACTTCTTCGGCCTCCACGTATTGACCACGATCATCGGTGTAGGCGTACGCCTGGATGTAGCCCTGGTTGAACAGGCGGTGGAACGGTTCCTCACTGGAAACATGGCCCAAGTCATACAGCACCTTGTGCCAAAAGCGGCTGTACAGCAGGTGGAGTACGGCATGCTCGACGCCACCGACGTACAGGTCGACACCGCCAACATCGCCGGGGGAGCGCGGCCCCATCCAGTACTGCTCGTTGGCGGGGTCGATGAAGCGCTGGTCGTTGACCGGATCGATGTAACGCATCTCATACCAGCAGGAGCCGGCCCACTGCGGCATGACGTTCAGGTCGCGGGTGAACATCTTCGGGCCATCGCCCAGATCCAGCTCAACGCTCGTCCACTGAGTGGCGCGGGCGAGAGGAATCTGCGGATCGGTGATCTCGTCGTTGGGGTCGATGGGTTCGGGGGCGTAGTCCTCCACCTCGGGCAGCAGAACGGGCAACATGTCGTCGGGCAGCGCAATGGGGCCGTGCTCGTCCCACACGATGGGGAACGGCTCGCCCCAGTAGCGCTGGCGGGCAAAGCCCCAGTCACGCAGGCGATAGTTGATGGTTCCTTCGCCGTGACCGTGATGTTCCAGCCAGGCGTTGGTGGCTTCTTTGGCCTCGGCCACACTGGTGATGCCATTCAGGCTCAGCGTGTCGTTGGACGAGTTCACGTAGGTGCCCTCGCCGACGTAGGCCTCTTTCCAGTCATCGCAGATTGCACTGGGTGAAATCTGGTGTGACTTGAACCAGGCGTCGGGCGGCATCTGGGTGGCGATGATCGGCAGACCAAATTGGCGAGCGAACGCGAAGTCACGCTCGTCACCCGACGGCACGGCCATGATGGCGCCCGTGCCGTACCCCATCAGCACGTAGTCGGCGATCCACACCGGAATGGGGTGGCCGGTAAGCGGATTAATGGCCGTGGAGCCGGTGAA
Organism: Acidimicrobiia bacterium; assembly: GCA_043730435.1. Taxonomy (GTDB): domain Bacteria; phylum Actinomycetota; class Acidimicrobiia; order Acidimicrobiales; family Ilumatobacteraceae; genus JANMCE01. The sequence goes on from JAYTKG010000555.1 coordinate 2,764, forward strand.
CACGCCGGTCTTCTCACGATCGGCTGCCGTGCGATCGAATTGATCCTTCGATGCGGCCTCTTTGCGGTACACCGCGACGGCGTCGCTCTGCGCCGCGTCGGTCAGTGCATCGACCATTGGATGTTCGGGCGACAGCACCATGAAGGTAGCGCCGAAGAGGGTGTCGGGTCGCGTCGTGAAGACATCGATTGGCCCGGCGTGACTGTCGAAGCTGACCCGAGCGCCAGCGGAACGGCCGATCCAATTGCGCTGCATGAGCTTGATCGGCTCGGGCCAATCCAGTCGATCGAGGTCCGACAGCAGGCGATCGCCGTACGCAGTAATCCGCATCATCCACTGCTTCATGTTGCGTTTGAAAACGGGGAAGTTGCCAATGTCGCTCTTGCCGTCGGCGGTCACTTCTTCGTTGGCCAACACGGTGCCCATGCCCGGACACCAGTTGACCGGAATCTCAGCCACGTACACCAGACGGTGCTCATCGATCAGCAGGCGTTGCTCCACCTTCGACATATCGGCCCACGGCTTGTTAGGCGTGGCTCGATCCCCGTCCGCAAATGACGCGATCAGTTCGCTGACGGGGCGGGCCTTGCCGACCGACGGGTCGAACCACGAGTTGTAGATCTGCAGGAAGATCCACTGCGTCCATCGGTAGAAGGCCTCGTCGGTCGTGGACACGCTTCGACGATTGTCGTGCGCCAGACCGAGGCGACCGAGCTGGCGACGCATGTTGGCCACGTTGTCTTCAGTGGTGACGCGTGGATGCTGTCCGGTGCGAATGGCGTACTGCTCGGCGGGCAGCCCGAAGCTGTCGTAACCCAGCGTGTGCAGCACGTTGAAGCCGGTCTTGCGTTTGTACCGGGCGTAGACATCGGTGCCGATGTAGCCCAGCGGATGCCCGACGTGCAGCCCCGTTCCCGACGGATACGGGAACATGTCCATGATGAACAGCTTGTTG
>JAYTKG010000556.1:0-10453 GCA_043730435.1 Acidimicrobiia bacterium
AAACTGTCCGTTGACGTCCTGCTCCCAGTGGCTCGGGACCCCCGAAACCTCGTAGTCGACCGCAACCCGGCTGGCGTTTTGGAGGTAGGTCGGCGTCAGCCCTGCCGGGCCGGCAGCACGACCGAAAGTTGCGGTCCAACGATTCGGTGATGAGGAAGACACGACGGTCGCGCACTGTTCGCCCAGACATATTTTCGTCACTCGCGCCGGGACGGAGAAGGTAACCTCGACTTCGTCCAACAACGCGCGCGCTGCACAGACCCGTTCTGTCCGAGCGCAACCTGACAACTGAAGGAAGGCCAGCGCCGCGAACGCAGCGAACCCCTTGGAGCCAATCATCTAGTGTGAACGTCGAATGGTGGCCAGACACGCGATCGTACGCTCGATGTCTTCGGGCGTCCCGAACGGTGTGGCCTGAAAGTCAGTGATGCCACGGGCGAACGAGCGAGCGACCTGCGTGGCGACATGTGCTTCGTTGCCGATCACCAGAACGTCGGCGGGCGAGGACGCGCCCTCGCCGGCCATCATCGCCTGATACGCAGGTAGCTTCCCGTAGAGGGCAAACTCCTTATTTGCGAGAGCGCGACCAGCCTCGACATCATCGGTACACATGACGGGTATACCGATGATCACACGCGGCGCAGGTCGGGTTGCGGCCGCAGCGGCCGCAACGATGCCAGGCACGATGGCCTTGGTCGTGGTGGTAATACCTGTCATGAACGTGACTGTTCCGTCGGCAAGTTCGCCAGCCACACGCAACATGTTTGGCGCCAGCGCGGCGATGAGGACGGAGGGCGCCGCGCGGCCGCCGGTTGAAATGGCCAGCCGAGTGCGGACCTTGAAATGATCTCCGCTGAAGTCCACCGACTGATGCTCAAGTAGTGGTCGCAACACCTGCAAGTACTCCCGCATGTGCGCAACCGGATGGCTGTAGTTAAGCCCGTATTGACGCTCGATTACCGGCTGGTGAGACACGCCTATGCCGAGTGTGAGCCGCCCCCCTATCGCGTCGTTGACCGTCAGCGCCTGAGCTGCCAGGGCAACGGGGTGGCGCGGGTACGTCGGCACGATCGCCGTGCCGATTTCGATGCGGTCGGTACTGCGACCGGCGATGGCGAGCAGCGTGAGGATGTCAGGACCGTTGGGGATACCTGGCATCCAGGCGCTGTCGAATCCGAGGTGTTCAATGTGCATGAGCTGTTCGGTGATGCCGTCCGCCGTGGCCCCCTGGTTGGCCATAACGATTCCGATGCGACCGCTAGACAATCTGGACACCTCGCCCTTCCCAGAACTTGTCCCGAAGTGACCGCTTCAGAACCTTTCCGGGCCCGGACTTGGGCAGTGGTTCGGTCTGAATATCGATGCTCTTGGGCACCTTGAACCCGGCGATCAGACCCCGGCAGTGAGCAATGAGGTCGTCGGCTAACGACGACGAAGTATTTGCAGATACAACTATTGCATGAACAGCTTCACCCCAGTACTCATGGGGAATACCAAAGACAGCGACCTCCATAACATCAGGATGGGAAGCCACCGCGTTCTCCACTTCGATGGAGTACACATTCTCGCCACCGGTGACGATCATGTCTTTGGCCCGATCGACCAGGAACAGGTTTGACTGGCCATCGACATATCCGAGATCGCCGGTGTGGAACCAGCCGGCCTTGAGCGCCTGTGCGGTTGCCTCGGGGTTCTGCCAGTAGCCCATCATGATCGCTCGGCTCTGCACGATGACCTCGCCAATCGTGCCAGCGGCGGTTTCTGTGCCACTACCGTCGAGCACCCGCACGGACACTCCTGGCACGGGTTGACCGCATGATCGCACCAGCGGAGATTCCACCATCAACTCTTCGTGATGTTGGCAGGTGACGATGGCGGTGGTCTCGGTGGCACCGTAGAACTCGGCCAGGTCGACCCCTGGAAATGTCGCCGCAGCCCGCCGTAGTAGCTCCGTAGAGATGGGCGAGGCGGCGTGCCCCAGGAGTCTCAAAGCACTCAGATCACGGGGCCGAGCGACTTGCGCCTTCACCATGGCCGCCAACATGGTGGGCACCGGCATCATCATGGTGCAGTGCTCCCGCGCTATCAGATCGAGGCAAACGTTCGGCTCAAACACGTCGGTCACGACGGTGCGGGCCCCGAGCGACATCAGGCTCAGGAGCGGAGCGATACCGGCCACATGGAACATGGCGGGTGCAGCGAGGAACACCTCGTCGGATCGCAGCCCGACGGCGATGGTCTTATGAAATGAGTTACAGACAATGTTGGCGTGGCTGAGCATGACGCCTTTGGGCTTGCCCGTGGTGCCGCCGGTGTAGAACAGCGCCGCCAGATCTGAGGGCTGCACACCAACCCCGAGCGTTGCAGGTGTTGCTGCGGCCAGAGCTGCTTCGAGCTCCGCAGGCCACCGCAGCGCCTGTTCGACCGCTCCTCGCAGACCTTTGGGATCGCGATCGGTGATCAGCACGCGAGCACCGCTGTCACCAATGATGGCGGCCAGCTCTACTTCGGCCAACCGATAGTTGAGCGGCACGATGACGAAGCCGCCCGACGGAAGCGCAGCGAAGGCCTCCACGAACCGATGGCAGTTCGAGGACAGCACCGCAATGCGGTCACCGGGCCGCATTCCGATGTCCTGCATGGCTCCCACGAGCCGGCGACACCGATCGTAAAACGACGCGTAGGTCAGCCGGACGTCGCCACAGGCCAGCGCTTCGCGCTCAGGGAAATTGCGGCGGGCATGATCGATGGTGTCAGCGATGGTCAGCATGGCGGCCGAGACTCACGCGCTGGGAAAGCCGCCGTGCAGACCACGCACGCACTTCACAATCAATTGGTGCAGCTCGGCTCGTTCCGAAGCCGACAGCGATGAGGTCATTTCGTCCTCGACTGTCGTCACTCGCTCGCCACACGAGGCCAATGCTTGGCGGCCCTTGTGGGTCAGCGCGGTTTGCCGAATGCGACCATGGTTCGGGTCGTCCTGGCGGATCACAAACCCGCGCTCCTCCAAGGTGAGCAGTACCTCATTCATCGACTGGGGCGACACGTACGATCGGCGAGCCAACTGGGCGTTCGACAACGAGCCTCGGTTGCCCAGCACGCTGAGCACGGTGTACTGAGCGACCGACAGTCCGTGCTCCTTGACGGCGTCGGCGATGGCGGAACGCACCACCCGGTCGAGCCGACCGATGGCGTAGCTGAGAGTAGGACCGGTTGCTGCGCCGTCATCCGACAATGCGATCGACCTCCGCCTTGGCTTCGATAATTTCCTCCAGATGTTTGGCGTGAGGCACGCCAGGGTTGGCCATGCGGTTGAAGCCGACACTCAGGTGGCTATACCCGAGAGCGACCCCTTCTTCGACGGCTGCCTGCCACCCCGGACCAAGGTACACGCGTCCCCACACAGGCACCGATGCCGGGTCACGTCCGGCATCCTCGGCGAGTTGTCGGAGGCGTCGCACGCCGGTTGGCACATCGATCGGGTCGAGGCCGGGGACCACCAACGGCATCCACCCGTCGGCGTCGGCAACCACCCGTTTGAGCGCACTGTCGGACGCGCCCGTACCCATCCACAGCGGAAAGGCCTTGCCAGGTAAGGGATTGATGCCGACGCGGTCCATGGTGTGAAACTCGCCGTTGAACGTAACCAGCGGTTCGGTCCACAGGCGGCGCATGACCGTCATCTGTTCCGACAGGCGCTTGCTACGCGTCTCAAACGCGGTGCCGAGAGCCGAGTACTCCACCCAGTTCCATCCAACTCCGACGGCCACGTGCAGACGATCACCGCTCAGCAGATTGACCGTCGCGATTTGCTTGGCCGCCACGGCGGTTTGCCGTTGCGGAAGCACGAGAACGCTGGTGGCAAACTCGAGCGTGGTCGTGACTGCAGACAGGTGGCTGAACAGCGTCAGGATCTCATGGAAACTGTGCTTATCGGTATAGGGAGCCGCTGGGAACGAACCGACCGGGCCCTCAAAGCAGTCAGCCGATGCACCGAGGATGTGGTCATACGCCATGAGGTGACCAAAGCCGGCAGCCTCGGCGTCAATGGCGAATTGGCGGATAGCGACGGGGTCCGTGCCACTGTCGGCCTGCGAAAAAATGATTCCGACCTGCATATTTTGGCCCCCCAGCCGTATCGAACTGTCGTCAGGTTACCTGATGATCGACGCCCGAGGTTGCTAGGCGGGTAGCACCGCGAGCGCGAGACTCGCGCCGTGAACGTGCCGTGCGATACCGCCTGTCGACGGGTACTACTGATCCATGGGGGCTTAGCGGAGGATATAGGCGCAGATCAGTTCTGGGTGCGGCCGGGAATAGTGGCAGCGCTCGAAGCGCTCGACTGGATGGTCGTTGCTCCTGACCGGAACACGACGCCATCATCGTGGAGCAACGCCGCTGCGGAGATATCCCAGTTCGTCGCGGAAGCGAGCACAGTCGTCGCCGGATCCAACGGTGTCTCAGTGGCGCAGCGAATGGCAATCGATAAACCCGCGCTGATCTCAAGACTGGTGCTGCTGTGGCCGGCGACTGCGGGAGAATACCTCGTCGACCAGATGGTTCCGTCGACCGCGGCACATCTGCTTGCAGGCGACACGGTGCGCGGGGTCAGTGACGTCGAGTTGGGCGACATCATGGTGCCTGTGGCGGTCATGGCGACGGATGTGCCCAACCTGTTTCACCAGTATCGAACGGTTGACCGGCTTGTAAACCTGATCCCCTTCGCCGTTCGGCTCGACGAGGCTTTTCCTGAGTCGCCGCGCCCTGACTTCATTGGTCGACTGGACGACTTCATGGCCGTGCTGATCAATCATCTTTAAGTCACACCTTGCCGCCCGGATGAAGGTGACGTCCGCCTTGGGCAGTAGGTCAGGCGACTTGGAGGTACGCGCGCAGGGCGGCGCGGACGATGTCGCTGGCGGTTGTGTGATCAGACTCGGCTCGTTCTTCCAGGGCTGAGCGAAGCTCTGGTTCAAGTCGGACGGGGAACACCTCAGCGGGCGCGTTCCCGAGTGCGGGTCGGCCGGGACGGCGCTTCAGTTGGGAGAGGTCGATTCCGGCTTCGGCTTGATCGGCAAGTTTTTGGATCTCGTCATCGCTTACGAGCCGTCCGTGATGGGTGATTGGTTTCATGAGTCGTCTCCAAGGTGGTCGAGGAGTGCAAGGAAGTGAGGGCGGGCATTCATGGCATGAATAACGATGTGTCGATCGTCGTCACCGATGATGACCACGAGTTCGATCATGGTGGCCGCGAGGTCAGGACCGACGAGCGCATAGCGAGGCGGGTGTTCGTCGGCATCGAAGCCAAGTTGTACGAGAGCATTGTGAAAGGCGTGGCTGATGGCGTCGTCGGAGATTCCGTGCTTTCGGGCCGAACGATGAATCTCCATCGCCTGTTATCGTAATACGAAACAGCTTCGACGGCAACAGCTCCGAGCATGCGTACCATTTCCTCGCCAAGGTCACCGGCGGTGGCGCGCGGGTTGTTGAAGACTACGTATTCCTTGGCGATGAGAGTGGCGAGGTAAATCAAGCAACGCGGGTTCGTCATCTTTCACGACGAGGTAGTCGTTGTGGCGTTCGCTGTACAGCACGACACCGTCGTTCACATCGAATCGGCTGCGTGCTGCTCCGGGGTTTGGGTCCGGCGCGACGGAGGGAAGGTTTGTGGTCCGACGGCCGTCGGGGCGGGCTGATCGTGCTGCTGGTGCCGGTGGCCGAAGCGGGCGGTCATGTTCGAGTTCGGGCGCGTCGGGCGCGTCGTCGTGTCGTGCCCGGACGGGTTCGGTGGTGGCAGCGGAGGTTTGAGTGGCCGTTGTTGGCGGGCGAAAAGACCACCTTCGCCCTCGTCGGTCCCCGTTGGCGTCCGCATCGGGTTGTCGAAATCACTGAGCTCTCGAAGGACCTTGTCGAAGACTTTGCGGAGCGTGTCGGCGACTCGGTCGGCCGTGGACGCGTCGACCTCGCGACTCACTCTGGTGATCACCGCGTTGACTGTTGGCTGCACGGTTCGGATGGCGTCGACGAAGACGGGGAAGGCATCGCGATCGCGCAGTATTGCTCGACGTCCCGCCAATTGTTGAAGGCTCTCAAAGATGACTTGGCCGGACCCCATAGGGTTGGTCGAGGGGCGAGATCGAGACGAATACCATCCGGTCGATAGGGCGTAACCAGTTCACCGGTTCGTCCTTCAATGACCTCGATTTCATAGGCACCTGCCGCGATGCCTGCGCCTCGCCTTCTCGATTCAAACAGGTTTCTCGCTAGGTCTCGGACCGATCTTTGGAGAGGCCCGACCGTTGTCTTCGATCGCGATGAGCGGTCGCTGACCCTTGCGGCGTACGGCAGCGGCATGCCCTACGTGTTGAGGGAGAACTCGGGGTTGATCAGATACGAGGCGAACACGTGCGTGGGGTCGTAGGTGGCCCGTAGTGCTTCGAGCTTGATGAAGTTGGCATCGGCCATGAACTTGGCCGACCGCCGCGTGAAATCGGAGTCGCCCAGGTAGAGACCTTTGGCGACCGGAGCGAGGGCGGCCATGCGCTGCTGCAACCAGTCCTTCACACCGTCGTCCTCCTCGGCGGTGTCACACATGGCGTACACGGCGACGTACACGTTGCCCTCCATCGAAAACGCCATGTCCTTGAGTGGCCGCTTCGGGGCCCAGCCGTACCAGATGCAGAACGACGGCTCGGTCGGCAGGGTGGCAAACAGCGGCTGCAAGCGCGGCAGTAGATCCTCGGCTGACGCGTCCGTCCACAAACAGTCAGTGTGATAGCGCAGGCCCTTCGGGTTCTGGGCGTCCATCATCGGGTTCTCCTCGGCGATGGACGTAGGTATGCAGAAGTCACGCACGATGGCTTGGTCGAGCACCGGGCACGTTTCCAACGGAGCCATGTATTCGGCGGCCTGCTCCAGGGAGTCACACATGCAGGTGGTGTGCATCACGATGTACGCCTCACCGGGCGTGGGCGCATTGGGTGGCGGCTCGACATCAGGCGGGAACGGGATGGGCGTACGAGCACCGACAATGACCGGCTCAACCTCGGTACGCAGCGTCGGCAGGGTCTCATGCGCCCACGTCATCAACCCGTGGAACGCAGCCATCGGAAAAACATAGGTTGTCTGAGCCATGACGAGCGGCGTGGGATACACACGCAGATACATGCGGGTGACCACGCCAAAAAAGCCTGGACCGGCACCGCGAGCGGCCCAGAGCAAATCGGCGTTCTGGGTCTCGCTGGCGTGCACCAGGTTGCCGTCGGCGGTCACGACATCGATGGCCATCAGGTTCTCGCACCCCCAGCCCCAGGTGCGGCTGTTCCAACCCTGGCCGCCCTGCAGCACGAAGCCGCCGAGGCCAACAGTTGAGCAATGTCCGCCGGTGAACTGGAAGCCGTGCTCGGCCAGGAATGGCGCGAGGTCTTGGCCGCCCTGCAACGACGGGCTGACAATCGCAAGTTGATTAGCGATGTCAATGCGCAGTTCGCGCATGCGGCCAAGGTCGATAAGCAGGGCTTCATCCCGCACGCTCCACGCCGCCCAGGAATGGCCGCCAGCGCGTACCGACACTTTCCAGCCATTCTGAGCGGCGAGACGAACACCGGCCACGACATCGGCTTCGCTAGCGGCCTCCAAGATCGCCACCGGAAATCGGTCGGGCTTGCGGCCATTGAAGATCGGGTCAACCCTGGCTGACTCGTAACCCTCGTCGCCTCCTTGATACAACACGCCTTCGAACGCACACGTCGCCGTCATGGTGGCGATGGTACAGGCGGCAACACCTTGCTCATATCTGCGTGAAAGAATGACCGGATGCCTCTTGCCTCATCGAACGGTATCGAGATCTACTACGAGACTTTTGGCGACCCCGCCGATGTCCCTCTTCTCTTGGTGATGGGCCTTACCGCCCAGTGCACTGCGTGGGACGAAAACTTCTGCACGTTGTTGGCGGGCAAGGGCCACTACGTCATCCGGTTCGACAATCGGGACTGCGGTTACTCCACCAAGTTCGATGGTGTCCCGGTCGATGCACAGGCTGCCCTTATGTCCCGGTTCGGTGGACCGATGCCAGAGGTGCCGTACAAGCTCGACGCGTTCTCCGACGACGCTTTCGGTCTCCTTGATCATCTCGGGCTCGTCGCCGCCCACATCGCTGGCGCGTCCATGGGCGGCATGATCGTGCAGACCATGGCCATCGCCCATCCCGAGCGCGTGCTGTCGATGACGTCCATCATGTCCAGCACGGGCGAGCTTGAATACTTCGAGTCGGCACCAGAAGCCATCGCGAGGATGCTGGCACCGCCCCCAGCCGACCGTGACGAGTACATCACCAGTTCTGCTGCGACCGCGCTCGTGTTTTCACCGCATCGTCATAAAGACGATGCGGCGGCGCGTCGCTATGCCGGGCAGCACTACGACCGGATGTTTTACCCCGAGGGTGGCCAACGGCAGTTCGCAGCGGTGGAGGCTTCTGGCCATCGTGCGGATGGCCTTCGGTCGCTGCGGGTACCCACACTGGTCATTCATGGTCGCGCCGATCAGTTGATCCTGTTGAAGGGCGGCGAGCGTACGGCCGAGCTCATTCCGGGTGCAACGCTGGTGGTCTTCAACGACATGGGACATGATCTTCCCTGGCAACTCTGGCCCCAGATGACCGACGCCATCACCACACACGTCGTTCAAGCAACCAAGCAGCGTGCCGTTCTTTCCCCCTAGCCATTGCGCGTGATGGCAGGCAACCTTACAATCGCCGTAGGGGACAACTGAGGGGAGTGTGGGATGTCGACTAAACCGTCGAAGCCTTCGAGCGGGGCACAGATCAACCATCTGGTTCTTTCGGTGCGTGACCTTGAAAAGTCGCACACATTTTACACCGAGATCCTCGGCTTCGAACGCTGTGCCATTTTAGACAAAGCCCGGCACTCGATGGATATGTACTTCTACCGAGGTGTTGACACCACCCACCACGACATCGCCCTCTTGCAGATCGCCGAGCCGGAAAACGTCGAAGCGCCCGGCGGATGGGTGGGCTTTACACCCAAGACTGCTGTTGGCATCAATCACATCGCCATCGGCTATCCGTCTCGTGATTCCTGGCTGGCTCAGATCGAACACATACAGGCGTGCGGGGTCGAGTTCATCGTACGCGGCAATCACGGTATGACCCACAGCGTGTACATCGCAGACCCCGATGGGAACGGTCTGGAGATCGTGTACGACGTTGATAAGGAGCGATGGGAAAACGATGTGAACGCGGCCATGAACCACTTTGATGTGCTGCCCGGATCCGGCCCTGAAGCGCTCCTCGATCCACCCACCCCTGTCTTCGGCTGATGGCCGCTCGCACGGGGGAAGCGTTCCTCAAGGGCCTTTCGGCTCGGCAGAACGACCTTTGGGTCGGGAACGAAAAGGTCGGCGACGTCACCGAGCACCCAGCTTTTTCGGGCGCGGCCAAGCAGATGGCCGCGGTGTTCGACCGCCAGCATCGGTACGCAGACGAGTGCCTCATGCCCGACGACGAAACCGGTGAGCTGATCAACGTCAGCCACATGATCCCGCGTTCTATCGCCGACTTGAAGAGGCGCCACATCGGTCTGTCTCGGATCTCTGAGGCCACGATGGGTTTGATGGGACGCACACCCGATTACATGAACGTGACGTACGCCGGTTTCGCCGGTGACCCCGCGGCCTGGAGCGGACCGGACAACGTCAATGCGCAGGGCTGCGAGAACCTCATCAACTTCCAGAAGCGCCTGCGACGTGACGACGTATCGCTCACCCACACCATCGTGCATCCGACTATTGACCGTATGCACGATAAGACTTTCACCGACAATCGTCACGTGCCCTTGCACAAGGTCGGCGAGACGTCCGAGGGCATGGTTGTGCGGGGCGCCCGCATCCTTGCCACGCTTGCGCCCTTCGCCGATGAGATGGGGGTCTATCCGGGACATCCACTGCCTGACGGCGCCGGTGATGAGTACGCCATCAGCTTCTCCATACCGATGGACACACCGGGCATGGTGCTCTTGTGTCGTGACAGCACCACCATGACCGGTGTCGATCCGTTCGACAAACCGTTCTCCGGTGGCTACGACGAACAGGACGCGTTTGTGATTTTTGACGACGTTGTCGTGCCGCATGACTGCGTCTTCATCCGGGGCGATGTCGAGACGTACAACACGGCTATGGCTACCAATTGGTGGCCCAACATCATGCAGCAAACCACCATTCGTGCGCTGACCAAGATGGAGTTTCTCTACGGTCTGGCCACTCGTTTGGCCGAGGCTGTGAACGACATGAACGAGGGCACACTCGACATGCTGGGTGAGTTGGCCGGGTACGTCGAGGTCACTCGCAATGCCATCTTGTGCGCCGAGGATCATGCCTACGACAACGGCAACGGGGTGTTCTTTCCCGAGGGCCGGGCGCTTCACCCGATGCGGGCGTT
>JAYTKG010000557.1:0-5984 GCA_043730435.1 Acidimicrobiia bacterium
CTTCGGAAGCGCGGTCTCGACCGGCGTACCTTCACCAGCGGCCAGGTTTGCGATGACCTGCCAGCTCGTGCCGACCACGGTGGAGCCGCTCTTAAAGGCAGCCTGAGACTTGGTGTAGTCACTCCAGTATTCGCCTACGACCGTCTTTTGCTTCTTCAACAATTCGACCGCTGCCGCGAACTGCTTGTCGTCGAGTGCGTACGGGTTCTTAATGCCAAGATCAGGTTTGGTAGCCATGAGGTACACGGCCGCATCGGCGATGTAGATCGGCGAGTCATACGCGGTGACGGCGCCCTTGTACGGCGACTTCTCATCGAACACCACGCTCCAGCTATCGGGGGCCGGCGTAACCTTGTCCTTGTTCCACATGAGCACGTTGGCGCCGCGACCGTGCGGTACGCCGTAGGCCTTACCACCCGAAGAATTCCACTTCTGGTTCTTCAATCCCTCATACACGTCTTTGTAGTTGGGGATCAGTGAGGTGTTCACCGGCGCAACATCCTTGCCAGCGATGAGGCGAAGGGTGGCATCACCCGAGGCGGACACGGCGTCGTATTCGCCCGTCTTCATGAGCTGCACCATTTCGTCGGACGTGCCACCAATCTTCACGTTGACCTTGCAGCCAGTTTCCTTCTCGAACCCGGTGACCCAATCAACCTTTGGGTCGGTGCCACCGTTCTCTACATAGCCAGCCCAGGCGATCAGATTGACCGTGCCCTCACCCTTGCCGAGCTTGGACAATGCGCCGCCGCCGCTTGAGCTGGTGGAGCCACAGGCTGACAGTGCAAGCCCGGCGAGGCTTAGACCAACCAGAGCTGTAGTGAATCGTGATGTGTTGAACGTCATTGTTCTCCCCTTACGAGTGTTGGTAGTTGGTACTGGTGCTCAGGCGACCAACGCAGTCCGGTTCGTCGGCCGCGGGCCGCAGTGACGTCTGAGGACATGGTCGTGAGATTCTGTTGGGTGACGACGAGTTCGGTGCCGTCGTCGAGCCGTACCCGATAGCGGGTGTCGGCGCCGAGGTATTGCACCTCGGTGATGGTGGCATCCGCGGTGCCGGCGCCAACATCGGTGAGCGCGATTTTTTCGGGCCGAACTGTGAAGGTAGCGCCGTTACGAGTGATGAGATTCGACGTGCCGACGAAGCCCGCCACAAACGCTGTAGCCGGACGCTCGTACATTTCGGCGGGCGTGCCTACCTGTTCGATCCTGCCAGCGTTGAACACTGCGATGCGATCGCTCATGGTGAGCGCTTCTTCCTGATCGTGGGTGACGAACAGGAACGTGATGCCGACCGATCGCTGGATCTGCTTTAGCTCGATCTGCATGTCCTCACGTAGCTTCAGATCCAACGCACCGAGAGGCTCGTCGAGCAGCAACACTTTCGGTCGATTCACCAGTGCCCTAGCCAACGCAACGCGCTGTCGCTGACCACCCGACAGTTGATTGGGTTTGCGACTTCCGAACGATGAGAGCTGCACGCTGTCCAATGCTTCGCCGACGCGTTGGTCGCGTTCTTTGCGGTCGACCTTTTTCACCATCAATCCGTAGGCGACGTTCTGGGCGACGGTCATGTGGGGAAAGAGGGCGTAGTCCTGGAAGACCGTGTTGACGTCACGATCGAACGGTGGCTGGTGCGTGACGTCTTGGCCATCGAGCAGGATGGCGCCGGCGCTGGGCATCTCGAAACCGGCCACCATTCGCAGCATGGTGGTTTTGCCGGAGCCCGATGGACCCAGCATGGAGAAGAACTCGCCGGATGCGATCTCAAGGTCAACCCCATCGACGGCGGTGGTGCCACCGTTCGATGGATCCCCGAAGACCTTGCGCACGCCGACGAAGCGAATTGCCGCTTCCGACCCGGTCATGTTGTGCTCTCACATCCCCTGATGAATTTGCTTGAGGCGACATTAGCCCTCACGGCAGGCGCCCTGAACATTTCGTACAAGTAGTTAGGAGCGGACCGACACCTTCTCGGAGACGATCTTGCTGGAGCCGCCCGGTTGCATAGTGACGCCGAAGAGGCAGTCACCCGCTTCCATGGTGCGCTTCTGATGGGAAACGATGAGCAGCTGCGCCTCACTGCGGAACTCATTCACCAGGCCTAGGAAGCGGTGCAGGTTCACGTCGTCGAGGGCGGCCTCTACTTCGTCCATCACGTAGAACGGGGAAGGGCGACTGCGGAAGACGGCGAACAGGAACGCCAGGGCGGTGAGTGAACGCTCGCCACCCGATAGCAGCGAGAGCTTCTTGACGTTCTTTCCCGACGGCTTGGCCTCCACCTCGATGCCGGTGCGCAACATGTCCTCGGGCTGGGTGAGGATGAGCTTGCCCTGTCCACCGGGGAAGAGCATGGCGAACAGCAAATCGAAGTTGCGGCTGACATCGGCAAAGGCTTCGGCGAACACCCGTTGGATCTCGTCATCGATGGCCTTGATGACACCGGAGAGTTCCCGGCGCGTCGTCTTCACGTCTTCGAGCTGAGCCTCGAGGAAGGTGTGGCGTTCCTGCAGGGCGGTGAACTCTTCAAGGGCCAGCGGGTTAATGGGGCCCATGATGCGCAGCTCACGCTCGAGATCTCGCATGCGAGCGTCGGGCTTGGCACCCTCGGGGAGGCCTTCGGGCAGCTCGGCGAGCATGGCGACCTCGGGGTCGACGTCGAGGTCACGACGCAACGTTTCGATGGTGGCTTCAAGGCGGGCCGACACTTCGGCCTGTTCGATTTCGATGCGATGCAAAAGCTCGCGCCGCTCGGTCAGGTGCTTGTCGAGCGCGCTACGTTCACGCCGCATGTTTTCCAGCGCCGACGACACGGCCCGGGCCTGCTCGGATTGCTGACGACGGCGCTGCTGCAGATCGGTGAGCTCACCATCGAGGATGGTCTTGCGGGACTCGACCACGACGAGCAGCCGGTCGATCGCCCCAACACTACGTTCGAGACGGCCCCGCTTTTCCTGCGCCTCAGCGCGGGCCGCGACGTCGGCTTCGAGCCGAGCCTCGGTCTCGGTGAGACGACGGCGAAGAAAGGCCTGGCGCTCCTGAAGGCCGGCGCCGCGCACCTCGAACTCCTTGCGGAGCTGAGCAACGTTGGCCACTTTGCGGTCAAGCTCGGTGCGAGCTTCCTGCGCCGCGCGCGCGTGGGCAACCTCGGCGGTCTCATCGGCTTCGAGTGTGGGCAGCAACACTTCAAGCTCGGTAATTCGGGTGCGATCACGCTCGATGCGCTCATCAAGATCCTTCGCTGAGCCCGAGAGCGATTCTGCTTCAGTTGCCGCCTCACGACGCTCGGCCTGCGAGCGACCAAGGGCATCGGCCGAAGCAGTGAAACGGGTATCGTTGACGTCGAGGCGACGGGTTAATTCGTTCTCTCGCTGGCTGGTGACCTGCAGCTCGGCCCGGGCCGACTTGAGCGTGGCGTCACAGTGGGCCAGGTGCTCGGCTGCGGCCGCAGCTTTGGTCTGGGCCTCTTCCAGGGCCGCTCCAGTAGCACCGGCGCTGGCTACGCCAACGCGCCAGCCCTGGCGACCGAAACGATCACCGGTCTGAGTGACGACCACCGCGGTCGGATGAGCAAGCGCCGCATCGACTGCAATTTCCCAGCCGCCGTCGACCGCAACGGCTGAACCGATGAGGCCGTCGAGCAGACGTGACACCGCGGCATTGTTGCTGCGCACATGTTTGCGGACCGGCTCGCCAATGGCGGGCGGCGACAACGCGGGCAGGCCGTTGTCGAGCGCAAGCACCGCGCCGGGCGTGTCGTGTTGGTGAAGCATGGCGAGGGCCCGACGAGCTGCGGGTAGACCGTCGACGACGACGGCCGACAACGCCTCGCCGGCTGCGGCTTCAAACGCGGTTTCCCATCCGGCGTCAATCTCCACGAGATCGAGCAGGGTGCCCACCACGCCATCGACATCGGCCAGACGTTCGGCTCCGGCCCGGGCACGAGCGGCGTCGAGCGCCAACGCGAGCGCGTCGGTTCGGGCCGCCCACGTGGCGTGATCACCCTGCGCGGCGCGCAGCTGGCTTTCGTCTGTCGCAACCAGATCGGCCGCCGCGGCGCGAGCGGCCTCGGCTTCACCGAGTTCGATAACGAGCGGCTGCTCACTGGCTTCGGCCTCTTCGCATTCGGTGCGATAGCGCTCGATCTCGCTCTGCAGTCGGGTAATGCGCTCATCGAGCGCACGGATGCGAGCCGCCATCCGAGTGCTTTCGCTGCTGCCGCGATCGAGCGACGAACGCAACGTGCGCAGCTCACCACGAACTTCGGCGGCTGCACCGGCCGCGGTCGTACCGAGCGCGAGTTCAACCGGTGCGTGATCATCCTTGAAGCGATCACGCTCGGAAGCCAATTCAGCTTCCGCTTCGTGCAATTCGGCCTCGTCGGGCCCAAGACGTTCAAGTCCCGCTTCCACGTCGACGAGCTCCGTCGACAGTCGGGCCGCTTCTGATTCGAGATTGGCCACCACGCCCGTGTCCATGAGGCGACCGCGGTCACGCTCAAGCGAACGGCGACGCTCGGCCAGCACTGCGCCGAGGCCGCGCACGCGCTCGGACAGCTGCTCGGCGCGCGTGAGTTGATCACCAAGATCGAAGCCACCCATCGCCGCCAGCTGCGCTTCGGTGGAAATGACTTCGCCTTCGAGCCGAGCCAGGCTTTCCTGCACGGAACCTTGATTCTGCGAGTGGTCGGTGCTTTCGGCCAGCAGTGTGGCGAGGCGATCACGATGCTGTGCCACTTCGCGTCCGGCCAGATATAAACGCAAGCCGTTCAGTTCCTTCACCAGATCACCGTGGCGCTTGGCAGCCTCAGCTTGACGCTCGAGCGGACGCAACTGACGACGCACCTCGCGCAGCAGATCCTGCACGCGAAGCAGGTTGCCTTCGGTCGCTTCGAGGCGACGCTCGGCCTTCTCTTTGCGCTTGCGGTACTTCAACACGCCGGCGGCTTCTTCGATGATGGAGCGGCGATCTTCTGGCCGTGCGTTCAACACTGCGTCGATCTGGCCCTGGCTCACAATGACGTGCTGCTGACGGCCTACGCCAGAGTCACTCAGCAGATCCTGCACGTCGAGCAGGCGAACGGGCGACCCGTTGATCTGGTACTCGCTCTCGCCTGTGCGAAACAGCGTGCGGGTGATGGTGACTTCAGTGAAATCGATGGGTAGCAAGCCCGAGGAATTGTCGAGCGTAAGGCTCACCTCGGCCCGACCGAGGGCCGGACGCTTGGCTGTTCCTGCGAAAATGACGTCGTCCATCTTCTGGCTTCGCACTGCGCTCGGTGCCTGGGCGCCGAGTACCCAGGCAATGGCATCGACCACGTTTGACTTGCCGGAACCATTCGGACCGACAACGACGGTGACCCCCGGCTCAAGCGTGAGCGTGGTGGAATCAGCGAAGGACTTGAACCCCTTGAGGGTGAGCGCTTTTAGGAACACAGAAACCCAAACAAAGATCCGTCAACACGGCCGGAAACCGTCTCGGACCCTACCAGGACCGGCGACAGCCGGGCCGCCCTGCGTTCGCGCACCTCACCGTTCGCGCAAAGAGGGCACTCCATTCGCGCATAACCCCGAAAAGCGAGCTG
Source organism: Acidimicrobiia bacterium (assembly GCA_043730435.1). GTDB lineage: Bacteria > Actinomycetota > Acidimicrobiia > Acidimicrobiales > Ilumatobacteraceae > JANMCE01. The sequence goes on from JAYTKG010000557.1 coordinate 5,585, forward strand.
GCACGAGCCACATCTCTGCGTAATGCGCGAACAAACCGGTCGTTATGCGCGAAGTGACCCGGAAGTTCAGCCCTTCGGCAGCGGCTTGAGCCGACTGACTTTGACGCCGTCGGTGGTGCAAATCTCACATATCGATGTCGTCCACGGCATTTCCTGGACGCGTTCTCGCCGCAAGCGCAGCATGAGCCGAGCCTCCGTCGACTTCCGCCGGGCGACCGACACGGCCCGGTTTATGGCGATTCGGCGTACGAACGCGTCCGGGCGTTCGTAGGTGCTGACGGTCGCCCATCGCCGGTGCACGACGAGAAACGCATCCTGCGTCAGTTCTTCGGCCACATCCCGGCGACCCGTGAGGACGACGAGCAGTCGGACGATCCCGGCGTATTCCCGCCGATACAGC
>JAYTKG010000558.1:0-7584 GCA_043730435.1 Acidimicrobiia bacterium
GTCCGCGTCAGCGGACAACCCGTCGTCGGAACAAGCGGAGCGCAGCTTGGCGCTGTCGTTGGGTATCACGATGTCACCGAGATGCTCGTGGCCGAACGCGAATTGCGCGACCGCGCCCTTCACGACCAGCTCACGGGTCTGCCGAATCGCCGCCAGTTGCACGATCATCTGGTGTGGCTCTCCGAGCGACAGCACGACGGCCTGGTCGGCGTGTGCTTCATTGATCTGGACGGTTTCAAACTCGTCAACGACACCTTCGGCCATCGCTCCGGGGACGCGGTCGTGCGCGATGCAGCACGACGCCTGCTCACCGAGCTGGCAGGCGAACACTTTTTGGCCCGTCTCGGCGGTGATGAGTTCATTGCTGTGCTCAGCGGGCTGGTGCATCCGGCCGAGGGCAGTGCCGTCGCCGAACGAATTCGATCCGTCATGCGCGATCCGTTCGTTATCGGCGACACGCCGATAGCTCTGACCGCGTCGGTCGGGCTGGCGCTGTCCGAGGTCGGGGTCACCGGCGAGATCGACGAAGACACGCTGCTGCGTCAGGCCGACATTGCGCTCTACGCCGCCAAAGCCCGCGGCCGTAACCGCGTCGAGTTGTTCGATGACCAGCTCGCTCTTGCTGCCGTTGAAGAACAGCGCCAGCACGAGATGCTGCGCAACGCCCTCGACCGCGGCGGCCTGGTGATGCACTTCCAGCCCATCATCGATTCTGACAATGGCGACACGGTTGGCTTCGAAGCCCTGGCCCGTTGCCGCTTAGTTGATGGCGCGCTGGTTGGCCCCGACAGCTTCCTGGACGCAGCGAACAGCTCCGGCCTGGTGTGGGAACTCGATCGCAAAGCATTCGAGCTCTCCAGCCAGGCTGCCGCCACGCTGCGGCGCGTGCGACCCAAGCGAACGCTGCTTATGTCGTGCAACTTCTCGGCGCTGAGCATCGTCCAATCGTCCTTCGTTCAAGAGGTCACGCACACGGTTGCCCGTCATGGCCTGTCGCCATCGGACTTCTGCATTGAGATCACCGAGAGCACCGCTTTCGAAGCGGGGGACTTGGCGATGGCGGCGTTGCGGGAGCTGCACTCGCTCGGTTTTGTCCTCGCTCTTGACGACTTCGGTACCGGCTACAGCTCCCTCGCCCATCTCCGAGATTTGCCGCTCGCAACGGTGAAGGTCGATCGGTCTTTCGTGTCGCGTCTTGAACGGGGCACCACCGAGCGGGCCATCACTGAAGCCGTGGTGCACCTGGCCCGAACGCTGGATCTCAGCGTGGTGGCCGAGGGCGTCGAGACGATCGAACAGCTCCGGCAGGTGCGTGAGCTTGGCTTCCGATTCATTCAGGGTTTCTACTATTCGCCGGCTCGTCCACTTTCGGAGATCCTTCTCACGATGTGATGTCCTGGGACTTTGGTCAGTTCTTGAAGGCCTAGCCGAGTGATGTGGATCGGCGCCCATTGCGATGGAGAAGCGCGCCTAACATCGGCCACCATGACCCAGAGCCCCTTCTTCGCCCGTTTGACCGAACCGGACGACGGCGTGGCGCTCCGAGTGAACTCACGCGCGCTCACCTATCAAGAGTTGGCCTCGGCTGGGGCCAGCGTTGCAGCCCGTCTGCAGGGCGTGGCTCGAGTGGCGATTGTGGCAGAACCGACCCTGGAGACGGTCATCGGTGTCGTTGGTGCCATGGCCGCGGGAACGACCGTCATTCCGGTTAGTGCGAAGGCCGGCCTGCGCGAGATGGAACACGTTCTGGCCGACAGTCAGCCCTCGGTACTGCTGGCTGCGCCACGCACCGATGTCGCGCCCGCGCTAGCGGGGTTGGAGCGCATCGACGTGCTCGTCGATGGTGCCGCCCCGGCTGTCCTTCCCGACGGTCTCACGGAGGAGGACATCGCGCTCATCCTCTACACGTCAGGTACCACCGGGCTGCCGAAGGGCGTGATGATTTCGCGTCGGGCCATTACCTCGAACCTTGATGCCATCGCGCAGGCATGGGCGTGGACGAGTGATGATCAGCTGACCCATGCGTTGCCACTCTTCCACGTGCACGGCCTGGTGCTCGGCGTTCTTGGCTCGCTGCGCCGCGGTGGCGCCATGCACTTGCTCGACAAGTTCTCACCCGAGGCGGTGGCGTCCGCGTTCGATGATGGCGCCACCATGCTGTTCGCCGTGCCCACGATGTACCGGCGGCTAGCTCAGGCCGCCGAGACCGAGCCTGCGATCGCAAAGTCGCTGGCGGGTGCTCGTATTCTGGTGTCGGGCTCGGCCGCGCTACCGGCCGTTGAACACGAGCGGTTCGAACGATTGACCGGGCAGCGCATCGTGGAGCGCTACGGCATGACCGAGACCATGATGAACCTGGCGGTGCGAGCTGACGGTGAGCGACGCCCCGGTTTCGTCGGCCTGCCGGTGCCGGGCATTTCCGTCCGGCTTGTCGCCGATGACGGAGCGGTGATCGACACGTCCGACAACGAAACCATCGGCGAGATCCAGGTGCGTGGGGACAACCTTTTCAGCGGCTACCTCAACCGGCCCGATGCCACGGAGGCCACCTTCGATGGGGATTGGTTCAAGACCGGCGACATGGGTACGCGAGCCCCCGATGGGTATTACCGCATCGTTGGGCGACGGGCGACGGACCTGATCAAGACCGGTGGCTATCGCATTGGTGCCGGCGAGATCGAGGGAGCGCTGCTCGAGCACCCGGCCGTGGCCGAGGTGGCCGTGGCCGGCCGACCCGATGAGGATCTGGGCGAGCGCATCGTGGCATGGGTGGTGCTCCATCCGACCGCGTCAGCCAGCGCTGAGGATCTGACCCGCCACGTAGCCACGTTGCTGTCAGCCCACAAGCGGCCCCGCGACGTGCACTTCGTCGACGACCTTCCCCGCAACGACATGGGCAAAGTCGTGAAGTCCCGCCTGCCCTAGGCGACTGCTGAGTACGTCGTTCATTCTGATGGGGTGATGGTGGCAGATGCGGGCTACTGGCCGATGTTTTTGTTTGGGGTCGTCAGGGTGAATGACAGTCACAGTTCACATTTGCCCGATTGGTTGGTGAGTTCAGACTGTACGTTCACCCTGATGGACTCAAACAGAATTGGTGGCTGCCGTTGTCGAGGCGAGCGAAGGCGTAACGCATGGCGTCGTCGTCTGCCCTTACTGTCCGCTGATTGGAGAAGACTGGCGCGAGGAACGAGCACGTAGTGAACGTCGGCGTCAACGGCATCTGCATATCGTCGGAGCACATCAAGCTGGGTCGTGCCGTTACGTTCGGACGCCTCGGCATAGCTCACGGCGGACCTGCTGACCGCCATCCGCGTGGCAACGTCGTTGGCGCTGAGCCCACTGGCGACGCGAACTTCGGTGAGCCATCCCCTTCCTGGTGGGGATGGCCAACACAGCTTTATCGCCCAGTGGCGGTGACGCTCGATGGTGCGGCGACGGTCCGCCTGAACTCGTAGACCTTTCGGTCGCTCTCTAACAGTGGGCATACGTCGATACTGACAGGGGGCTGTGACAGAGTTTCCCGCTAGCGACCAAACGAAAGGGATTGCTCCGCAGCCTTCTAAGGCCCTGGCTCGATGCAGAGGTGTTCGATGAGGGTGCGGACGAAGCGCTGGCATCGGTCGAGTTGTTCGAGGCTCACGTACTCGTCGGGACGATGAGCCACGGCGATGTCGCCGGGGCCGCAGATGATCACCGGCACACCAAGCGAACCGGCATAGAGCCCTCCTTCGGTGCCGTAGCCGATCGACTGACATGGCCCGCCGTCGCCGATGCGCTCGGCCACCTTGACCAGCGGGTGATCGGTGTCGGTGGCAAGGCCGGGATAGCGAGTGACCTCCACCATGTCGATGCCACCGCCGATGTCTGCCAGTACCCGGCGCTCACGCTCGATGACATCAAGGACCGGTACGAGCGCGTGGTCGGGGTCCCGCTCGGGGGCATATCGAAGCTCGAACGACAACGTGCAGCGTTCGGCAATCACGTTCAGTGCGGTGCCACCGGCGATGGTGCCAACGTTGACGGTGATCTCGTGCGGGGCCATCTGGTCGGCGGAGCGATACGACGTTTGGAGGTGGTCGAGCGCAAGTGCGATGCGCGCAGCCGAGGTGATGGTGCTGGGAATCTCAGGTGATCGGCTGGAGTGTCCCGCAGTGCCGTGAAGCGTGAGTTCGTAGGCGAGTTTGCCAAGGTGTCGATGGCGGGGAATCATCATGGTGGGCTCACCCACGACCACCAGATCAGGGCGTACGTTGGTTGCGGTGCTGAGATGTTCCAGCATCGACGGCATGCCGGCGCACCCGACCTCTTCGTCGAAGGACAGCGCCAGATGCAGCGGTGCGGTCCAGCCGTCCATTGCTGCCAGTACATGCAGCGTGGAGGCAAGGAAGCCCTTCATGTCGGCCGTTCCCCGGCCATACAGTCGGTCGTCGATGCGGGTCAGGTCGTAGGGCGGCGTGGCCCACCCGGAGCCAGCCGGAACGACGTCGGTATGCGCTGCGAGCAGCAGGCCACCGAGCCGGTCGGGTCCGAACGAGATGAGTAGGTTGGCGCGGCCTTCTTGCCCTTCGATCCATTGGGCGCGGCCACCCGACGGTTCGGTGTGTTCGGCCGCAAAGCTCAGAAGGTCCCGGTTCGGGGTGCGACTCTCAGTAGCGAACGCCACAAGCGAGCGCAGCAGTTCGACGGTGGACGGCACGTTCCCATGGTAGGGGAGTGCGGCGAAAGTAGTGTGCTGGCCGTGCATCCCGATAGTCAGCTGCTGTGCGATATTGCGTCCATCGACTCCATCTGGGGCCGCGAGCGGGAGCTAGCCGAATGGTTGCATACGCAACTACGCGGCTGGGGTTGCCATGACGTCGAACTGGTGGAGTCCAAGCCCGGCCGTCCCTCAGTGGGGGCGCGGTTGCGAGGGACTGGTGGCGGGCGGTCACTGGTGCTGAACGGTCACATCGACATCTACGAGTTGAGTGAGGACTGGACTCGCGACCCGTTTGCGTCTGTGGTGGAGGACGGCAAGATCTACGGGGCTGGCGTGGCCGATATGAAGGCGGGAACAGCGGCAGCGGCGGCGGCCTTGCGAAGGATCGCGACACGTGGCGATCGGTTGCGGGGTGACGTCATTCTGCAGGCCGTGTCGTGTCACTTCGAAGGCGGCGTTGGCACCCGTTCGTTGTGTGATTCCGGATACGTGGGTGACGCGGTGGTCGATTGTGAACCGTCCAGTAACACCCTCGGCATCGCTCACCGGGGGGCGGCGTATCTGAAGGTGACTACCAAGGGGAAGCAGGCCCATACTACGTACAAAGAACTGGGCGTCAACGCCATCGAGACGATGGAACCTATTTTGGCCGGGTTGCGGAAGCTGGAAGCAACGTTGCCGTACGAGCCGCATCCGCTGCTGCCCGGTGGTCCGATTTTGAACATCGGCACCATTCAGGGCGGCACCAAGCACAACCAGGTGCCCGACCGTTGCGTGATCACTATTGACCTGCGCCTGCTGCCGAGCCAAGACCCGTACGACGTCAAGCGCCAGGTGGAAGAGATGATCGCAGACCTGCGGGTGACGGTCGACAGTCGCATCGATGCCACGGTCGAGTTCAGTGAGTACTGGCTGTCAGGCCCACGACTCGCGTACGAAATTGCCCCTACCGAACCCATCGTGGTGGCCCTCGACGCAGCGGTGCGGTCGGCAACAAAGCGTGACCCCGTCTATCAGGGTGTGCCCTTCTGGTGTGACCTGGTTGCGCTTCGTGACTTTGGGGTGCCGGGCGTCAACTTCGGACCTGGCGACCCGCCATACAACTTCCCCGACGAGTACGTGTACGAGGCGCAGTACCTTGAAGCCGTCGATGTGTACGAGACCCTGATCCGCGAGTGGTGTGCATGACCGGCGACCTCAACGTCGTCCATGCCTCGCAGTTAGCTCAGGTGCACGACAATGGCGCGGCCCGGCGTGGTGCCAGCCAGGGCGAGATGCATCTGATCGAAGACGGTGCAGTCGCCATTCGCGACGGGGTGATCGTGGCCGTCGGCCGCACTAGTGATGTGTTGGCCGAGTGGGACGACTCTTCCGTCCGCACGCTGGACGCCACCGGACGAACCTTGGTGCCCGGACTGGTCGAGTGTCACTCACATCCGATCTTCGCCGGCGAACGCCACGCCGAGTACGCCGAACGTCTCGGTGGCGCATCACTGGCCGAGGTCGCAGCGCGGGGTGGCGGCATCTGGAGCAGCGTCGTCGCTACTCGCAGTGCGTCCGACGACGTGCTGCTCGCGCGGCTGGCGCAGGCGTATGAACGTATCGCTGCGGGTGGCGTGACAACGCTCGAAGTGAAGTCGGGCTACGGCCTCACCGTGGACACCGAGCTGCAGCAGCTCGCCGTGCTCGAAGCGTCTCGGTCTCTGACGCCAATGGAGTTGGTCATCACATTCCTCGGTGCTCACGTGGTGCCGCGAGACTTGCCCGGTGGTGCCGACGCATACACCGACCTCATCGCTAGCGAGATGTTGCCAGCGGTGATGCGTCAGGCTGTTGCCCAGTTCCAGGACGTCACCGTGGAGGACGGTCTGTTCACACCGGCCCAGGCGCTGCGGCTGATGGCCGAGAGCCACGCCGCCGGTCTGCCGGTGCGCGTACACGCCGATGCCTGGAAGATGTCGCAGGGCTGGCAGACCGCCGTGGAAGGTGGTGCGATCTCTGCCGAGCATCTCACCTACACGCCCGACGACGAGGTGAACAGCGTCGGTGCCACCGACACCATTGCGGTGCTATTGCCGATAGCTGAGTTGATCTACATGACCGACCGTCGAGCCAACGCGCGACTCTTCGTTGACAACAACGTCCCTGTCGCCATTGCCACCGATTACTGCTCGTCTATTCATGCCACCTCGATGCTCGCCACGATGGGCGCGGCTGCACCCTGGTTCCGTCTGACCCCTGGTGAAGTGCTGGTCGGCGCCACGCTGAACGCCGCCTACAGCCTCGGGTTGCAACGTCGTTGCGGGTCGCTCGATATCGGTAAACGGGGCGATCTCTTGGTGCTCGATTGCCCCCATCCCAACGAAATCTTTCTCGGAGTGGGCGCAGGAATGCTGCATGAGGTTGTCATTGGCGGCATTGGAAGACAACTGTAAAGGGACCCTCAAGAACCTGCGATACTTGCCCACCACTCGAACGGGGGTTCGCCGTGACTGTTGAACCGGGAGTAATCGTCAAACCACGAGGCTGGTGGTCGGACAAGACGCTGGTGAACGGTGTCTTCAAGGGCGGCGGAGCCAAGGGAGTCGCCTACGCGGGCGCGCTACGGGCCTTCCGTGAGGCCGGCTACTGGTTCGACAGCGTGGCTGGCGCATCCGCGGGAGCGATCACCGCCACGTTGATTGCAGCCGGTCTGACCCCCGACGAGATCGAAACGCAGGTGCCCATTGCGCTGAGTCAACTGGCGGGCAGCGTTCCCCTACGGCTCTTGTCACTGGTTCGAGGATCGACCTCGTCGCTATTCGACAGCGAGAAGTTGCGCAACTGGCTGGAGGTGGTGCTCAACCAGGAGTGCCGCAAACATCACGTCATCCCAAGCGGAG
>JAYTKG010000559.1:0-8727 GCA_043730435.1 Acidimicrobiia bacterium
CGTGTTCGATTTGGTTCCTATTCTGCCAACGCTGCATGGCATCGGCGCACTGACCTGGATCGGTCCCACGAATTAGAGTCGTCATCGTGAGGAATCAACCGCGCGTGTGGATGATTACCGGAGCCAATCGCGGGATGGGCGTGTCGTTCACCAACGCCGCGTTGGCGGCTGGTGATGCCGTCGTCGCGACTGGGCGACGGCCCGACGAGATCGCTCACACCTTCGGCGAATCCGAACGGCTTCTGGCCGTCAAGCTGGATGTCACCAGTACCGATGATGCCAAGACGGCCACTGACGCCGCAGTGGAGCGCTTCGGCCGGATCGATGTGCTCGTCAACAATGCTGGGGCTTCGTTCAAGGGCTACTTCGAGGAGATGTCACCTGACCAGGTCGCCCAGCAACTGGCCGTCAACCTCGTCGGCCCGATGAACGTTACCCGGGCCGTGCTCCCCGTTATGCGACAGCAGCGGTCAGGTCACTTGGTCTTCATCTCATCCGGCGCGGCCTTCATGGGTTTTGAGTACTCATCGGTTTATGCGGCAACCAAGGCCGGGATGGAAGGCTGGGTAAGCGCGCTCGATCAGGAGATCAGCCCCTTTGGTTTGCGGACCACAATTGTCAACGCCGGCTTCTACCGCACCGGGCTCGCCAGCCCGGAATCATTGGTGTGGCCGGATCTGACCATTGCCGACTACGCCGAACGGGGCGCAACGCAGCGAGCCTGGTGGACCGCAGTGGACGGCACGCAACCCGGTGACCCGGACAAGCTGGCCCAAGCCCTCCTCAAAACTGTGGACGCGGAGCCGCCGCCCAAGCGGTACATCGCCGGCCCCGATGTCATAGCGCTCGCCCAACGGAAGGTCGACGAGCTGGAGCAGCAGATCGCGTGGCCCCTCAACCTGTCGATCCCGCTGACGTTCGACCGGACCGAAACGCACTCGCTTGACTTGTAGTGCCAACCTTATGGGTCATATCGGCCACCGTTCTCGGTGCCAGCCAAGGGTTCGTTCAGTGTGTGTCGTCAGCGGGGGCGCGCACCCGGTGGGCGAGAGCGGGAAGCATTCGGCGGGCGATAAGGGGTGTGGTGTCGAGGAGGGAGCTGAACTCCTGATGGGTTGCGACGAGGAGTTTCATCGGCGTGGTCGCGGTGACCGTGGCGGTTCGTGGCCCGCCGTCGAGCAGTGCGATCTCGCCTTGGAAGTCGCCGGGGCCGACATCAGCGAGGTGAACACCACCGCGGTCGACCGACGCGGAACCAGAGATGATCACAAAAAACTCCTGACCGCGGGAGCCTTCTGTGGCGAGCACTTCACCTGCTTCTACGTTGACCTCGGTCATCAAACGATGGATCGCCGCTCGGTCGTCGGTGGACAGATGGGCGAAGAGCGGGATGTGCCCAATGGGGTCCTCGTCAGAGATCTTGTGGCGCATGGTGTGATCCTCGAATTCCAGAAGGCAACGTCGGGTGACTCAGAGGAATGATCCTCCCGTTGCGATGAAAGCATAAGTCCAAATCGTCCGCGCTAACGCACGAATGAAGATGCTTCATTCAGTGTGATGCTTTCGCCATACTCATACGCGACGGGTTGGCTCAGGCGAAATACTTCGCTCGCCGAGGTAAGGGCGGCGCCATAGCTCGGCCAGCGACCGTGGTAGCCGATCAGGTCCCGCGAAGCTTGAGCGGCTGACAGGATCGAGGCCGTCTCCGCAGCCGAGAGAGCACCGCTGAGTGCGAGGAGTTCGAGGCCGTCGATCTGAAGGAGAACGTATCCGCCGGCGCTTGCGGCGGCGATCAGTTGGCGAGCCGCAGCAGCAGTGCCAATGTGATCTGCTTCGCTGTGTGCGATCATTGCGGTGATCTGGTGGTGCACGGCGAGGTGCATTGGCGGGTCGTTCATCGTCGAGGACGCGGCACGAAAGTCGGCGGCCACCGCGTGGGCACTTGGGACGTCACCCTCGGCAAGGTAGGCAGCCGTCAGGGGCGCGGCGAATTGCGATGTCGACGTGGCCGCTGCGCGACAAAGCGTCTCAAACCAGGATCGACCGGCGGCCAGATCGGTCGGGCGTCGCTTCCCGGTCGAGGTGATGATTGCGACGAGCGCGGCGGCTCCGCTTTGAATGCGCGGAGCGGGTCGATCGATCCAACGTTGAGCGATAGAGATGACTTCGTCGTCGGAACTCGCAAAGCCGAGCCAGGCCAGCGCAAGTGCCGAAAGAAAAAGGGTGAAGGCATTGTTCGGAAGTTCGGGCTGCACGAACGTTCGAGCCTCATCGAGGCGGCCCTGCCACACCGCAGAGTAGATGGCTGCGCAATGACCGAAGCCGCTCGTATCGCATGCCAGCGTCTGATCGAGGTCGCTCAGGTACCTCGTAACGCGTGCCAACGATGATTCGGTCAGGTCGAGTCGGCCGGTCCAGGCGGTGACGTTCGCCAAGAACGAGGCTGACGCAATCGCACCGGTGACGTCGTGCCGCTTCTCGGCCGCAGCGAAGGCAACTTGCATGGCGCGGGTATCACCCGTTCGGAGCGCTGCGAAACCCTCCGAGTACAGCTGCCAGTATCGAGAGTCGGCGTCGTCAGGGTCGATGAACGAGGCGAAGCTGGGTAGGTCCGCGAGCAGGTCGAAGCGAGCGAGAATCGTGATGGCCTCTTGGGTCAGATGGGTCATCGCTGCTGCCCACTCGGCCGGAGCGTCGTGACCATCGCGAGCGACGAGCCACTCGAGTTGTTCGGCCAACTCATCGATATAGCCGACAGCAAGTCTTGCCATGCGATTCATCGAACAGATTCGATACGCGTCAATAGGCGACGCGTTGTAGGCCCAACGCAGCGCGGCAAACACGTCGGGAAGATCCAGCCAGAGATCATCGGGAACGACCATGCCCCGTAGACGACTGCCGATCTGTTGCGCGTAACGACCGTAGAAGGCTGCGTGTCGATCACGGGTCGACTCCGTCTCCGACTCATCGCGCAATCGGTCCGAGCAGTATTGACGGACGGTTTCGAGTAGCCGATAACGCGCCGTCACCGGGTCGAACTGAACGAGGCTCTTGTCCACGAGATGCGCAACCGCATCAAGAACGTCGTCGGCCAACGCCGTCGCACCATCGGCCCCAATCGCCTCGGCTGTCTCAAGGTGAAAGGGCGCCTGGAAGACTGACAATCTTCGAAGTACGGCTTGCTCGATAGGGCTCAGTAGATCGTGGCTCCAAGCTATCGAAGCAAGCAGTGTCTGTTGTCGAGCGACTGCGGTACGAGCTCCGCCTGTCAATACGCGAAAGACATTCGACAACTCGCTGGCGATCCGATCCAAGGGGAGCGATCGAGCGCGCGCTGCCGCGAGCTCGATCGCAAGGGGAATCCCATCAAGCCGTTGACAGATCGCCGTGACCACGGCGTCGTCGAACACAAGATCAGATCGGATGCTGCTGGCGCGCTCGACGAACATCGTCGCCGCCTCGGCCGCACTCAAAGATGGTGTGCGCCAGACTTCCTCGCCTGCCACACCGAGTGACTCGCGGCTCGTGACCACAATCGTCACGGCCGGGCAGCTTCCCAAGATCGCGCTGACGATCCGGGCGACGGCGTCCAGCACATGTTCAGCATTGTCGAGTATCAGCATGGCCGATCCGATTTGGCCGAGATGATGTGCGACCTGATCGACAGGGTCCGTGCCTGCGACCAACGGCACCCGCAGGACGACCGCGATTGCGTTGGCGACCTGATCATCGGTTGACGTCGTTGCCAGCTCGATCCACCACGAGCCTCCCGCGTGATTGCCGAGGGTTGCCGTTGCTATCGCCAGCGCCAATCGCGTCTTGCCGCAGCCGCCAGCTCCGGTCAGTGTCGTCAGCCTGTTTCGATCGACGATGGCATGCACCTGCGCCAACTCATCCGTGCGTCCAACGAGTGATGTGACTGCCGTCGGCAGGTTGTGTGGGGCCTCGTCAAGACCCCGCAGAGGGGGAAACATGAAGGGTAGGGTCGGGTCCGTCACCTGCCAGACCCGCTCGGGTTCGACGATGCCCTTCAGACGCACTTTTCCGAGATCGGCAAATGTGAACCTCCCGGCAACCAGAGCGGCGGTCGCATCCGAAACCACGATCTGTCGCCCGTGTGCACAGGACCGGATACGAGCGCATTTGTCGGCGGTCACTCAGGATGCAGCGACGAGTGCTTCGGTGGCGACAAGGTGGGTGACGGGGAGCCACCGGTACTCCTCCGCGATCCGGCGTGGCACATCGAACTTCCACCACCGTGAAATCCCTTTCGGGAGGGTCGAGAGCACGATCCCTGCGAACGCGTGGTTACCTTCTCTTCGCAACGTGGCGCCTACGGCGTACACCGGATCGACATCACCGATCTCTCCCGTTGAACCGATCCGCATCGCGGCAAGCCGAGCGAGCATCTCATCGAGGGTCGCCTGCGCTGCTACACGCACGCCATGGTCGTCCCACGCGCCAAAGCGGTGGTACTCGGGCACAAGGAGGTGGAAGGTGCAGTAGGGGTCTTGTTCACGGAGTTCATGGAGGTGGTCGAGCAGTTGAGCACCACCGAGCGTCTTGTGCGCTACCACCAAGTATCGACGCATGTTCGTCTCCTTCCATGGCCACCCAACGCAGGCAGCCCATGAGAACCACAACTGTCAATGACCATGATACTCCCGCGCACAACCCCCTGATCTGGCACACACGGTCAAGCCAACTCAGCTCAACTTGGTCGGTATGAGTTTCTTGTAGGCGTCTATGAACTCTGCCTTCGGGCCCGGGACCACGACCGTGTTGAGGATCTTGTCGGCGAACGTCTGCCGCTTTGCGTCCCAGAGCGGGAACAGGAAGCCGATGTAGCACGGCAGGGCGTCGACGATATGAACGAACTGGCGGGCAATCCCCACGCCACCACCGATCTTGTTACCGGTCTGCTCGTTGATCACCCGAATACCCATGATGGCCTTACCGGGTGACTGGCCCTCTCCCTCGAGATAGAGCGTGTAGAAACCCACAGCGACAACGGCGAGCCACGTCACGAGGAGCACAAGCCCTCCGAGCACGCCGGCGATCTTGCCGAGAATCAACGCAACAATTCCGCCGACGATGTAGATGGCGATACCGGGCAGTACGTTGAGTACGTAGGCCGCGAAGCGCTGACCCCAACTGGCGTACGAACCAGGTGCCATTGCGGACACACCAGGCTGACCGTGTGTCGGCGGGCTGTATCCGGGCGGTGGTGGTCCGGGCGGTGGTGGTGGAACGGACGACATGTCGGCTTTCTCCCTTGGCAGCGACGATATTTCGCTCGGCACACTACTTCCACAGGCAACAGAGCGGGTGGGGGCTACTGAACCCTGAACGGCCTTCAGAAAAAGCGGCCGTATTCTTGATGTTCCCAGTCGGTGACGGCGGCGGCCCAGCGGGCGCACTCGGCTCGTTTGATCTTTACGAAACACGCCACCAGATCGTCCCCAAGGGCTTCGACCAGCACCCGGTCTTGCTCGAGCGCGTCGAGCGCGCTGGGTAGGTCGTGAGGCGAATGTCGATCGGTGTTCGGCGCGGCGTCGCCGTCACCAACCTGCGGTTCCGGAAGTGTCATCGACTGCTCGACACCGTCGGCCATGGCCGCCAGCAGCGCGGCGAGTACGAGGTGCGGGCTGGCCGTGCCGTCCGCCATGCGGTGCTCGATACGCGTGGCTGGCCCGCGTTCACCAGGAACTCGAACGGTGGAGATGCGGTTGTCGACGCCCCAGTTCGCCCAGTAGCCCGACAGCATGCCGGGCATGAGGCGCTTGTAGCTATTAACCGTGGGCGCGCCAATGGCGGTGAGCCCTTCGTGATGCGCCAGCAGCCCTGCAATGGCGTGGCCGCACACAGTCGACAGACCGTGGGGCTCGTCGGGCGCGTGGAACTGATTGGTTCCATCGGTGCCACTCATCGAGATATTCAGGTGCATGCCGTTGCCGACGAACTCGGCGAACGGACGGGCCATGAAGGTCACGCCCATGCCACGCTCCAAGGCAACCTCGCGAGCCAACTCACGAAACAGGAAGGCGTCGTCGGCTGCATCCATCGCGGTGCGATAGCCAGTGGCGATCTCGACCTGGCCGGGGTGGAACTCACCGTTGTAGCCGTCGACGGCGATGCCGGCGCGACGACAGCGTTGGTAGATCTCCAGCGCCAGCCCCGACGGATCGCACCCGGGCCCCGCTGCGTAGACGCGATGTGACGGCACCGGCAGTGGTGTGAGGCGATTCTTGCCGTCCGACGGTTCGGCCAGCACAAAGAATTCCATCTCAAAACCGGTAAGCGGCTCTAGGCCGCGCTCGCGCCAGCGATCGACCTGGCGGGACAACGCCCAGCGCGGATCAAGCGCGACACGTTCGTGGTCATCGGTGCGCCATAGATCGGCCAATGCGATGTCAATACCCGGTTCCCAACCAGCACGCCGCGTGCACACATCAACGCGGCCTTCCATGTCGGGGTAGCCGACATCGGCGCCGAAGCCAGGAGCCTCCACCATGTCAAGGTTCAGGCCCTGGGTCAGCACGGTGATGGCGTAGTGGGTCGGGTGGTCGAGCTTGGCTGAGTCAACGTACTTGCCATGGGAATTGCCGTGCAGGTCGCTGAAGAGCACACGGGTCGTGGCCAAAGGAGTTTCAGTCATGCGTGCCTTTCAGCGGCGAGCTCAGCGACAAGGTGCCCATTGTCTACGACCAGGCGATCATCGAGGTGGACGGTGCAGTTGCGTAAAGGCAGATCGAAGTGACCTGCGGTGTAGCGCCCGGCTCGTTCGTTCGCACCGGTGGAGTAGAGGAAGTTGCCGGCAAAGGCGCGAGCTTCGGTGCCCCACAGGTCTCGTCGGTCGTAGAGGGCTGCGGTTTCCCATCGGGCCGCGGGGTTCATGCCCCAGCCAACGTGACTGGTGGCGTACGCCTCCCGATCACCGAACGCAGCGAGGTACGAATCGAACAGTTGGGCGTCCAGCCCGTTGCCGTCGACCGACACGATGTGGTCATCGACAACGGTGAGATGCACCGACGATTCCATATGGCGATTGAAGGTGAGATTGAGATCGCCGGGCGCTAACACGATCGACCCCGACACGCTGTGCGCCGCAGGAAAGGCCAGCACCAGACCACCCGGCCAGTGGGCGATGGAGCCCGGTCCGTCGGTCACGCCGGTCGATCCGGCCGTGAACGCTCCGGCCAACTGCACGACCAGGTCGGTGCCATGTGCGTTGTTGACACGCATGGTTGTCGCCTGTCGAAGCCAGTCGTGACCGAGCTGCACTCGTCGGGGCAGGTCGTCGTCCCAACGAAGGCGAGCAAACACATCGGGGTGCTCGTTGGAGATCATCAACACACGCGCCCCGCCATTGAGGATCTGCCCAAGCTCAGGCGCGTGCAGCAGACCTTCGACAGTGCAGTCGAGCACGAGGTCGCTTGTTGATAGCGAAGCTATGGCAGCGCGATTGCCGGCAAGCGCCTGTGACGCGCCGGTGGATCGCACGGGCACGGCGTGCGGATTCGGGGGAGTGGGAACGACAACGTCGAGCACTCGTGCACCGAGTGATTGGGCGGCAAGTCGAGCGGTTTCGACCAGCGCAGGACGGCTCTGCGTTTCGCTGAGCACGGTGACCACCTCACCGCGTGCCAGGCCGCATCGGGCAAAGTGAGCGGCGAACGTTTCGATCCATAGCCATTCGGTCATGGCTGCTCCGCCTGGGTGAAGTGAGCGATGAGCGCGTCGTTGACACCGACCGGGTCTTCGACGTTGATCAGATGCCCGGCCTGGGGGAGCACAACGCAGTGAGCGCCGGTGATTCCCGCTGCCAGGGCCTCGGCGTAGGCGGGCGGAGTCTCGTCGTCGAGGGCGCCGACGAGGCAGATTGTTGGCGCCGAGATTTGTTTAAGTAGGGGCCGCGAGTCGTGGGTGACAAGGCAGTCGATGCTGCGCCGAAGTGCTGCTCCGGAGACTTCGGCCATGGCGAGGCGCTGGCCCGCTAAGGCGTCGTCGGTGATGTTCGGCCCAGCGATGGCGCGCAGAACTATTTCGGCGAATTCAATCGGCTCCTGCCCTTCATCGAGTGGTGCCAGGCGTGCTGCGCGCCAGGCGTCCGCCGAAGTGCCGTCCAGTCCGAACGCAGGGCTGGTGGCCAGAAGCGCTAGCGACCGCACCCGTTGCGGACACCACGCGGCGACGTACTGGGCGATCATGCCGCCGAACGATATGCCGACGAGATGCACTTGCTCGACATCGAGTTCGCCAAGGAGTGCAACGACGGCCGCGGCAAGGTCGGTAAAGCCCACCGACGTACAAGGTAACGGTGCAGCATGTCCGTAGCCGGGCAGGTCCCAAGCCACACAACGGTACGAGCGCGCTAGCGCGGCGAGCTGTGGTTCCCACGACAGTCGACTGCCACCGAGGCCGTGCAAGAAGACGACCGTCATCGCTCGTTGGTCGCCTGCCTCGCGCCACGAGTGCCCATTGGCGACCACGTCGCGAACCTTCCCCATCTGACGTATCGTAACCGCAGCCGTTGTTTGTCAACGACGCTGACAAACTCCGACACCTCAGGAATCATCCGCACCATGACAGCAACTGCCGACGTGAGAACACGGACCGACCTGGTCGACATGGTCCGCAGTCTCGGGCCAGTGCTCACGGAGCGAGCCGTGCGATACGACCGCGAGGCCAGCTTCCCGTTCGAGAACTTCGCCGACTTCCGCCGGC
>JAYTKG010000560.1:0-10691 GCA_043730435.1 Acidimicrobiia bacterium
GTGGTTCGAACCTCAAGGCGCTCGCTCCGTCGTGGCTTCACTGTTTCTATCGCCATGCGACTTCTCCGATCTCTGTACGGCAACTGTACGGCAACGTCAGTCTCCACGCAACCCTTCTCCCCCGAATTCGCAACACGCCGAGCCACTCGATGACCGCTTCACAGCCAACTGTCAGCGAACGGATCGTTAGCGACGTGCTCGCCTGTTCATTTGTTCGGCGTGTTCGAGGGCGTCGATGTCGATGGTGTGGGGATAGGTTTCGTGGGAGGCGGTGTCGCTGTCAATGAAGTGTTTGCGTTCGAACTCGGCTCGCTCGGTGGGGGTTTGGAAACGGAGCCACGTTTCTCTCGTGGTTCGCTCCACCGGCGGGGCGTCACCACGGATTGGGTGGCGGGGTCGGGGGTGAACCACGTGTCACGATTCAGCCAGCGTTCCCCGCTCGGATGAACAAACGGTTTCACCGATATCGGTAGCGGCCCGACCGGCGATGTCGGTTTCGCGGCGCCTTCCATGATCGTGCCGTCTGGCCGTCGGAAGATGAGCCCGTCAGGGTTATCGGCGTTCCCGGTGATGGTGAACTTCCCGGCATGATGGGCCCGGTGGCAGTGCCGGCACAACACCCCGAGGTTGCACGTGTTGGTTGGCCCGCCATCGGTCCAGTGCACGACATGATGGACTTCCAGTCCTTTCGTGGCGGCGCATAACGGGTTCCGACACATCCGGTCACGATCAACAATCAGCGCCGCGAGCTTGTAAGGCACAACCCGTGCGCTACGACCCAGGTTCACTGGTCGCCCACCGAGTTCGAACAGGGCTTGGATGATGGTGTTCGACAAGATCTGTTTCAGGACACTGTCTTTCAGGTGTTGCCCGCCGTTCAACCAGCCACCATCTTCGTTGATATGCACCATGACCCGGTACCGATCCGAACGTGATACCGACGTGACTGTGCCAAGTGACCGTAGGCAAACCTCCTCGAACGCGTCGGCCCATGTCACGTTGGTGTTCCCCGCGGTGAAGAGGGCGTCGCGGGCTTCGTCCAACGCTTTTTGGAGCGCAGCACCACGCTCGGCCGAGTAGTCGGCGTGCAGGCGCCAGCGGCCATCATCATCAAAGAACGACATCGCCACATCAACCCGTTCTGCTTCCGCCCCAATCGGTTCGCCGGGCACTTCGGTAGGGACGACAACTTTCCAATACGACCCGAGCTTGGCTCGCAGCTGCGACACCGTCGCATACTTCGCGATACCAGCAACCTCACCATCGTTTCGTGCCGGCGTGAACTTCGCGACCACGGCGACCTGATCGATGGATACTTCACCATCCGCGAACGATCGCAACGTCACGGGCAACTCGTGAGAGCGTGACGCGATCTGCACCGTCTGTTTCGCCCGAGCAGGAGCCAACCCGGTTTTCCACGCGACCCACTGCTCGACAGTGCGAACCCCGGGAACGTCCCACACGCCCGTATCGACCACTTCCGCGACGAGTTGTATCAGTTGGGCGTGCGCGGCGTTCAGCACCCCACACACCGTCGCGAGCCGTGCTTCCAAGTCTTCCGCCATACCCTTGAGCGTACACCAGTTCGCCACCGGAATATTCGTCAAATCAGTCAAGAAATACCTGCTCAGAGCACATATCTGACCATCCAACGTGCCGACGAAAGGTCAACCCGAATGGCCACTGAAGCAACCCTCGGCAACGGCCGACAAAAGTCGCAAAGAAGCGGGACGAGCCAACACCTATACAGGCAGGAAAGTCACCTCGGGGTCAGCCGTGGCTAGTCCTCACTCGGCGCTTCGGCTGCGCGGCGTTGCAACTCGTTGACGACGGAGGCGTCGGCAAGGGTGGTGGTGTCACCAAGGTTGCGGCCTTCGGCAACGTCTCGCAGCAGGCGACGCATGATTTTGCCCGACCGAGTCTTGGGCAGCTCTTGCGTGAAATAGATCGCCTTCGGTTTGGCGATGGCGCCGATCTCTTTGGCGACGTGATCACGCAAGACCGACTCGGGCACTTCCATGCCGCCGCGCAACGTGACGTAGGCGATGATGGCCTGACCGGTTGTCGGGTCGTTCGCACCTACAACGGCGGCCTCGGCCACCGAGGGGTGCGAAACCAGCGCAGACTCGACTTCGGTCGTGGAGATGCGGTGGCCCGACACGTTCATCACGTCATCCACACGGCCGAGCAGCCACAAATAACCGTCGTCGTCAAGCTTCGCACCGTCGCCGGCGAAGTAGCGACCCGGGAACCGGCTCCAGTACGCGTCGTGGAAGCGCTCGGGGTCTTGCCAGATGCCGCGCAGCATGCCGGGCCACGGCTGGGTCAGCGTGAGGTAGCCGCCGCCACGAGCAACGGGCGTACCCGCGTCGTCAACCAGCTCCGCACCAATGCCGGGCAACGGGAATGTTGCGGAGCCGGGTTTGGTGGTGGTGGCACCGGGCAGCGGGCTGATCATGATGCCACCGGTTTCGGTCTGCCACCATGTGTCGACAATCGGGCACTGGCCGCCACCGATGTGCTCTTGGTACCACATCCACGCTTCAGGGTTGATGGGCTCGCCGACCGACCCGAGCAACCGCAACGATGAGAGATCGTGCTTCGCTGGTTCCTCATTCCCCCACTTCATGAACGTGCGAATAGCAGTGGGCGCGGTGTAGAAGATCGACACCTTGTACTTGTCGACAATCGACCACAGACGATCATTGGCCGGGTAGTTGGGCACGCCTTCGTACATCACCTGGGTGGCGCCGTTGGCGAGCGGGCCGTACACGATGTAGCTGTGCCCGGTAATCCAACCGACATCGGCGGTGCACCAATACACGTCGGTCTCTGGGTGCAGGTCGAACACGTACTTGTGGGTGAAGGCCACCTGCGTCAGGTAGCCGCCGGTGGTGTGCATGATGCCCTTGGGCTTGCCGGTGGTGCCCGAGGTGTAGAGGAGGAATAGCAGTTGCTCGGCGTCCATCGGCTCGGCCACGCATTCGGCATCGGCTGCGGCCATGAGGTCGTCGTACCAGTGGTCCCGACCGGCCTGCATTTCGACCTCATTACCGCCGCGCTTTACGACGACGACACTCGTGATGGAAGGGGTTGTCGCGAGTGCTTCATCGGCGGCTGCCTTCAGTGGGAAGACTTCGCCCCGGCGATAGCCGCCATCGGCCGTGATCAAGACCTTCGCGTCGGCATCATTGATGCGGTCAGACAGCGACTGTGCGCTGAAGCCACCGAACACCACGCTGTGAGCCGCGCCGATACGGGCGCAGGCCAGCATGGCGACGGCTGCCTCGGGGATCATCGGCAGGTAGATGTTGACGCGATCGCCGCGCTCAACGCCGAGACCCTTGAGTACATTCGCAAACTTCTGAACATCGGCCAACAGCTCGGCGTAGGTGATGACGCGGCTGTCGCCCGGTTCACCTTCCCAGTAGATCGCCACCTTGTCGCCTTTGCCGGCCAGAACGTGACGGTCAACGCAGTTGTGACTCACGTTCAGCTGGCCGCCGGTGAACCATTTCGCGTAGGGCATCTCCCATTCACAAATGGTGTCCCACGGTTTCGACCAGTCGAGCAGATCTTTGGCCTGAGCGGCCCAGAACGCTTCGTAGTCCTGCGCTCCCTCGTCGTACATGGCGGTGTCGACGACGAGCGCGTGCTTCTTGAACGCAGCCGGTGGCGGAAAGGTTCGGTTCTCCCACTGCAGCGCGTCGATAGCGTGATCAGCCTGATCGGCCATGCTTTTCCCCTTGCCTCAGAACGCCAACAAGGTACCGGGCCGGCGCGCCGGAAGGAAACCGAACGCTCCACCGTTTCCGTACAGCGTGATCCTCTACGAAAACACCGCTGACGGTTCCAAAGGACTAAAATTCGTGTAAAGCTAAGGACACCTACCTCAGCTTCCCGATTTTGGAGTGCATCTGATGTCAGCACGGCGCATTTTTGCAGCCGAATTCATCGGCACCGCAGTTCTCATGCTGGGTGGACCTGGCAGTGCCGTTCTGGCCGCAACCGGCATCGGGGGCGCCCTCGGCGTGTCGTTCGCCTTCGGCTTCACGCTCTTAATCCTGGTGTACGCCATCGGTCCGGTTTCGGGCTGTCACGTCAATCCG
This sequence comes from Acidimicrobiia bacterium, assembly GCA_043730435.1. Lineage (GTDB taxonomy): Bacteria > Actinomycetota > Acidimicrobiia > Acidimicrobiales > Ilumatobacteraceae > JANMCE01. Next base: position 4,110 of record JAYTKG010000560.1, read on the forward strand.
GCCGTCACCATCGCTATGTGGGCCGCCAGAAAGATCGAGTCTGCGCTGCTGCTCCCCTACCTACTTGCGCAGTTCCTCGGCGCTGCCTTCGGTGGCCTCGTGATCTACGGCATCGCCAAGGGTCAAAAGGGGTTCTCGTCCAGGCACAACTTCGCTGCGAACGGTTACGGGCGCTTTTCACCCTCACGGTTCGATCTTTCCGCTGCGGTTCTGGTTGAGATCGTGTTCACCGCCCTGCTTGTCTTCGTGATTCTCTCCACCACCAAGAAGACGTTTCCTCGCGCTGCTAGCGGACTCGCCATTGGTATCACGCTTGCGCTCATTCACCTTGTCACGATTCCGGTGGACAACACGTCGGTCAACCCGGCTCGCAGCTTCGGTGCTGCGATCTTTTCGGGGACCGATGCGTTGAAGCAACTCTGGGTCTTCATTGTCTTCCCCATCGTCGGCGCGTTCGTTGGTTTACTCGCCTGGTTGGCTGTCGACGATGCCCGCCTAGAGGACACCCGGCTGGATACACCCGTTGCCTCGGCAGCGCGTGACCTCGTGACCTGAGGCGCGGTAGACAAGCAATCGTGATGCCCGCAACTACTCGCGATAGTCAGGCCGGACACCCGCGCCTGATCGAGTTGGTGCGCGTCGCTCAGGCCATTACCCGCGGGCAGGCCGAAATCGTGACGGTTGTCGGTGACCACGCCGTGGTTGTCGCGTCACTCGGGCGAAATGTTCTGCAACCTCGAGCGTTCCATGAAAGTGAGCGGCGACTCCTTCGGGCCAACAGCGACTACATCCCCGCCGAGCAGTCGTCGAGTTTTGCGGCGCACTCCCAGAACGGCGAACTGGTAGCGATACTCACGCTCATCCCCGAGCCAGCTCCCGACACAGTCGAGGGCCTTCGCTCGGTCGCCAGACTGATTGCTGACTTCTTCGACCGAGACCACGCAACACCGACCGTCGAGCACGACACAGCGCTCTTGGAAGCGTTACGAGATCCCGTCCTGGTCGTCGATGGTTCATTTGTGATTCGTTACGCCAGCTCCGGTGTGGCGGCGCTGCTCGGCCGTACGCCGAGAGAAATGAAAGACAGAAGTGCTGGCGACTTTGTGCACGAGGATGATCTGCACCAAGCGATTGACGCCTTCGACCGGTTAGCTGGCGGACGAGAGGCCTACCGGTCCATACTGCGACTGCAGCACGGGTCCGGTGAGTACGTGCGTATTGAGATCACGGGCAGCGACCGACTGGCCGACCATCGCATCCAAGGCATGGTGCTGTCGCTGCGAAGCGGTGACCATGACCTCGAACTCGAAGACTCCCTTGAGCGAGAGCGAAGCCTGTTGGCCGCCATTCTTGATCAGCTCCAAGAAGGTGTCGTCGCCACCGATCCCCTCGGAAAGCCCACGGTGGTGAACCAAGCAGCCAAATACCTGCACGGTCTGGCCCGGTCTGCCAACGCAAGTGGGCTGAGCGCGCATGATCTTGCGTTGTTCGATGCCGACCATCGACCGGTTCACCCGAACGACCATCCCATCACGCGGGTGCGCTCCGGCGAGCACATCTCCGCCCAACACTTCACCCTGCATGCCGCCGACGGATCGCTCCGACATGTGCTGGTAAGTGGGCGACCAGTCATCAATGCCCAAGGCGAACAGGTTGCCTCGGCCCTGGCCTACCACGATGCAACCGAGGCTCAACTCACCGAGGGCAACCTTCGGGACCGGGCGATGCACGACCCACTGACCGGCCTCGCCAATCGCCAACAGCTGCGAGAGCGCATGGTGAAACTGGCTACCGGTTCCACTGAGACTCAACTCGGGGTGTGCTTCATTGACCTCGACGGGTTCAAATTGGTGAACGACACCTACGGTCACGCCGTCGGTGACGAAGTTTTGCGGACCGCGGCCCGTCGTCTCGCCGCCGAACTGCGGCCGTCGGACCTGCTCGCCCGCTTCGGCGGTGACGAGTTCGTGGCCCTGCTCACCGGTGCCCCCGACACCTTCACCGCCCTCGCTATAGCCGAGCGGCTCCGCCGCACCATCGCCCGACCCTTCGTCGTCGATGGCAACATTGTCACTCTCTCGGCGTCGATGGGACTAGCGATGGCCCCATCCGTAGGCATGGATGAAGACGCTCTCCTGCGCTCGGCCGACGTAGCGCTCTACACCGCCAAGGCCGCTGGAAAGAACCGGGTTGAATTGTTCGATGATCATCTCGCCAGCGCGGCGCAGGATCAGAAGCGCCAGTGGGAATTCGTCAAACGAATGCTCGACACCGGCGGATTGTCGTTGCATTTTCAACCTGCATTCGAGATCACGAGCGGACGGATTCTGGGTATCGAAGCGCTGGCTCGCTGCCGTGCTACCGACGGCAAGCTGATCGGTCCGTCGTCCTATATGAAGGCTGCCATCGCGTCGGGTCTGGTGTGTGAACTTGATCGGCAGGCATTTATTTTGGCATGTGAAGCAGCTGTGCTGCTTCGCGACGAGTACCCGGATCGCATCGTGCCCATCGCCTGCAACTTCTCCAGTCTCAGCGTGGCGCAACCGGGCTTTGCCGAGCAACTGCTGGATGTCATTCAGCGCTTCGGACTGACCACCAACCTCATGTGCGTCGAGATCGCCGAGAGCACCGCATTTGAGCTGTCCGCTTTGGCGAACAGCGCGCTACGTCGGCTGACGGATCAGGGTGTGTGCCTTATCCTTGACGATTTCGGCACCGGATACGGCTCACTCGTACACCTTCGTGAACTCCCGTTGATCGCCGTGAAGCTCGATCGCTCATTCCTAACCCGGCTCGGTAAAGACAGCGCCCAACAGGTAGTGGCCGAAGCCGTCGTGAAGCTCGCGCAAACGCTCACCCAAATCGTGGTGGCCGAAGGCATCGAGACCGAGGAGCACCTGCAGCAAGCCCAAGCGGTCGGCTTCCAGGTGGCCCAGGGCTACCACTTCACGCCTCCGGTGCCGCTGCGCGAGATGCTCGACTTACTTCACTCGTCGCCCTGAACGACCGGGTTCTACGCCAGCCATTCAGCGACAGTGAAGGCACCAAGACCGTTCGGGTCGAGCAGCGCTTCAGCCTCCCGGACACGGCTGCGGGCCTTCAGCGCCGCGAGGTCCCCAATGGCGCTGCGCTCGGCCCAGACAGCCCGGCCCTCAGCGACGAGTTCGTCGATGCCGTGCAGCGCCAGCCACTGTGCCTGGGTGCGGACGGCGTCGGGCAGAGGCAGTTGATCGAGCGCAACCTCGCAGGTGATGTCCTGTTCGCCAACTGCTTTCAGATAGTGCTCACCGCGCTCATGCTGGCGATACGTGCGTAACCATTCTCGCCACGGTCGCGTCGACATTGACGCCGTGGTGGAGCAGTAGTCGAACACGACCACGCGCCCTCCCGACGTCAACCGGCTCCGGGCGTCCTGCAACCAGGCCACGGCTTGGCCCTGTCTGGGGGCACGAGCGCCGTGGGTGGGTCGCTTTGCCAGAGCGGCTGGCAGGGTGTTCGTTGCACGCAGCGTTTCGGTGAATCGGCCGTCGGCATCCTGCGTGATCCACGCTTCGCGCCAGTCACCGTCGTAGACGAGCAGATCGAACGGGATGTTGTCGAGCAACTCGTTGGCGAGCACGATCGACACAGATCCCTCGGGCATTTCAGCGCAGGACCGCAGCGCCGGGCCGGCCGGATGGTTCTCGCGTTGCAGGGTCGAGCGCTCCACCATCACGTAGGTGAGCGAGGCGAGACAACGCGGTTGCGCGGCTATCACGGCACGACCGAGTGTGCCCGGACCGGCACCGGCCTCGACGACTCGGTACGCGGCAGGCTGGCCCATGTGGTCCCACCACGTGTCGAGCGCACCGGCGACGACTGCGCCAAACAGCGGGCCAACTTCGGGCGATGTAAGAAAGTCGCCGCGACGTCCGGCGCGCCCGCCACTCGCGTAGAAACCGCCTTCGCCGTAGAGGGCGGCTTCGAGAAAGGTCGAGAACGGGACCGGCTCAGCCGGTCCGCGGGTCACGGCTTGATGGCCCCGACGAGGCGAGAAAGGTCACCGAAGCGAAGCACCACGTTGGGGATGATGCCGAGGGCAAGTGTGGCCAGCACGGTGATGCCGAGAGCCGCCGTGAGGGCCTGAGGCACCTTGATGGGCCGCGTATCACCGTCGGGTGCCGGATTCATCCACATCTCCCGCATGAGATTGCCGTAGTACGCAAAGGCGATCACCGAGTTGACCGCGCCAATGCCGGCCAGCACGGCACCCCATGCGCCACCGGCGGAGAGCACAGCTTTGAACACGCCGAGCTTGGCGAAGAACCCACCGGTCGGCGGGATGCCGGCGAGTGATGCAAGGAAGATCGTCATGGCAACAGCCAGACCGGGGGCATAACTGAACAGGCCACCAAACCCGGCTATGTCGCCACGACGGGTCTTGCGGGTGACGGCCAGGATCACACCGAACGCACCAAGGTTGGTGGCGGCGTAGAACGCCAAGTAGCTGACCATTGAGGTGATGACCTCGGTGCCGGCGTTGTGGCCCAGTGCAAGCGGCATGAGGATAAAGCCGCCCTGGGCCACCGACGAGTAGGCGAACATACGCACCACGTTGGTCTGGCGCAGCGCCACCAGGTTTCCGAGCGTCATGGTGAGCGCGGCCAGCACCCAGAACAGGGGCTGCCAGATACGCCACGCACCGGGGAAGCCGAGCAGCACCAGTTCCATCAGCGCCACGAAACCGGCCGCCTTGGACGCCACCGACAAGAACGCCGTGACGGGAGTAGGCGCGCCTTCGTATACGTCTGGCGCCCACGTGTGGAACGGCACGGCCGACACCTTGAACGCAAACCCGACCACGATGAACACCACGGCCAGGGCGATGAGTGCCGTGTCTCCGGCGTCGTTGACCTTGGCAGAAATGTCGGTGAGCAACGTTGAACCGGCTAGGCCGTACAGCAGCGACATGCCGTAGAGCATTACGGCGGAGGCGAATACGCCGAGCAGGAAGTACTTGAGACCGGCCTCATTGCTCTTGACGTCGCGCTTCTTCCACGCAGCAAGCATGTAGGCGGGAATGGACAAGAACTCGAGCGCGATGAAGATGCTGATGAGGTCGCGGGACGACGTCATCATCAGCATGCCGAGAATGGAGGTGAGCAGCAGCACCCAGTACTCACCCTGGTAGTAGCCACCTTCATCAAGGTAGGTGGAAGACAGCAGCACGACAACGTATCCGGCGATCACGAAAAGTGCTTTCAGAATCAACGAAAAATTGTCGACAACATACGCGCCACCAAACATGGTGCGATCAACGCCGTTCACCGCCAGCGTGATGATGGGCAGCATGGTGGCCAGCAGGCCGATACCGGCCAGCGACGAGGTGACCCACTTGCGGTGTTCGGGGATGAACAGGTCGGCCAGCAGCACGCCACAGATCACGACGGCCAGCACGATTTCTGGTGCAAGGGCGTGATAGTCGAGAACGGGTCGAACCCACTGGGCGGCGGCGAGCAACATGCGTCAGCCTCCGACCGAGTCTTTGACGATCTTGGCAATGTTCACTATCGACGGGTCGATCACCTTGAACATCAAACTCGGCAGCACGCCGAGAACGATGATGCCGATGATGAGCGGCGTCCAGGCCAAGTAGTCGGTGAGATGCATGTCGTGAATGGCATGGCCGTGGTATCCGTCTTTGAACTCTTCCGTCGGTTCACCAAACGCCACTCGCTGCAGGAGCCACAGCAGGTACGCCGCAGCCAGCACCGTGCCGATAGCGGCGATGACCATGAGGGTACGGAACAGCGGAACAGACAAACCTTCAGCCGGTGAGTACGCCGAGAGGATGGCCGGGAACTCACCCCAGAATCCGGCAAGTCCGGGCAGGCCCAGTGATGCCATGCAGCACAGGCCGAGCAACCAGCCCATGTGCGGAGCCTGCGTAAGCAAACCCGACAGGCGCTTGATTTCGAGGGTGTGGTAGCGCTCCTTGACCGAACCAGCGATGAAGAACAACATGCCGGTGATGAGGCCGTGAGCGACCATACCGAACATGGCGGCCGAGATACCGAAGTTGGTGAGCGTTGCGATGCCGAGCATCACGAAGCCCATGTGCGCCACTGACGAGAACGCAATGAGGCGCTTCATGTCGGTCTGGGCCAGGCAGCCGAGCGCGCCGTAAATGATGCCGATGACCGCCAGGATGCCAATGACCGGTGCCCACCATTTGGCGGCCTCGGGCAGGATCGGGATAGCGAACCGCACGAAACCAAACGTGCCGAGCTTCAGCAAGATGGCGGCCAGAATGACCGAACCCTGCGTGGGTGCCTGCGTGTGGGCATCGGGCAGCCAGGTGTGGAACGGGAACATCGGCACCTTCACCGCAAGGCCAAGCGCCATGGCGCCGAAAATCCAGAGTTGCACGTTGTGATCGATGGCGCCGGCATGCGCCATGAGGTACTCGATAGAGAAGCTCTCTGCGCCGGTCTTGAAGAACAGGGCAAGGAAACCAAGCAGCATGAAGGCCGAACCGAACAGCGTGAACAGGAAGAACTTGAGCGACGCGTACTGGCGGTTCTCTCCACCCCATACGCCGAT
>JAYTKG010000561.1:0-19130 GCA_043730435.1 Acidimicrobiia bacterium
TGGGGGTCGGCATCATTCCCGCGCTGCTCATGCTCGCTGCCTGCTACAGGCCACCGGCCAAGAAGTAGTTACTCGGCCCCGACAGTTTGGAGGATGTTGAGCTTGCTGGCTGTCGATGCAGGGCGCAGCGCGGCGATGATGCCGGCCAGACCACCGAGCAAGATGATGACGACCGCCTGACGCACCGGCACGCTGTACAGCAGGTTGTTGTCCCGCCCGAGTCCGTGGATGATCGCCCAACCAAACGCAATGCCTAACACCGTGCCGCCAAGCGTGCCGAGCAGCGCAATGATCACGGCTTCCCACCGCACCATCGAGCGGATCTGCGGACGTGACGCGCCGACGGCACGCAGCAGGCCGATTTCGCGAGTGCGTTCGAACACCGACAGCTGCAGCGTGTTGCTGATGCCAATAAGTGCGATGACAATCGCCAGCGCCAACATGCCGACAAAGATCGACAACAGCGCGTTCACTCGACCCGAGATGCTCGTCTTCAGATCGTTCTGGTCCTGCACCTGCGCGGTCGGGTACGGCTTGGCCACAGTCTCGATAGCGGCGCGTCCCGACGCGAACGGAACGCCCGACTTCAACTTGATAAGCACCTGTCGTTCGCGTGGCTTGGCGGTGACGATGTCGTCAACCGACTTCGGGATGATCATGTCGGCATCGAGCAGATCGGTGGCCAGGAACCGGGCCGAGATGGTGAAGGTGTGATCGCCGGAGTCGGGGTACGTGGCCGTGAGACGATCGCCGATCTTCCAGCCTCGCTCGGTTGCCTTGGCGTCAGCGACGGCCACCTGATCACCGGCCAGCTCGGAGACCGAACCGGCGGTGACGGTCAGCTTGAGAACCTTGCCGAGCGCGACCGGGTCGGTGGCCAGCAGCGTCTCGCGTTGTCCGTTGACGGGGACATCGGTGAGGCGGATCGGGACCACAGCGTCGACCTCCGCCAGCTTGGCGATGCTGTCGCCGAGTGCCGGGCTGAAACCACCATTGCGCCCGCCCAGACCAGTGATGGCGATGTCACCCACGAACGATCGATCGATCTGATCGTTGGTGGTGGCCGTCAAGGACGATGCAATCACCGCAAAGAAGCTCACGACGGCCACGCCGATCAGCAACGCGGCCGCGGTGCCCGCCGTGCGACGGGGGTTGCGGATGGTGTTCTGACGGGCGAGGTTGCCGCTGATGCCTCGGAATGTGGTGATGGGGAAACCGATGAAACGGCTGATGGGTCCGGCCAGAACCGGTCCGAGAATCACCATGCCGATCAGTGCGAGCGCGGCACCGTAACCGATCGGGTTCGACGCTTTCTGCACCACGCCGCGTACCACCAGCACGAGACCCACTGCAGTGACGATGACGCCGACGATCGCTCGCCATCGAGACTGGTTCGAGGTGTCGATAGCTGCTTCGCGAAGCGCTTCCATCGGTGCGATACGGGCGGCACGAAAGGCCGGAAGCAGGGCAGCCAGCATGGTGACCGCCACGCCTACCAGCATGCCGATGAAGTTGGTGTTCGGCTTCATCACCAGTCCGCCGGGCGGGAACTTGATGCCGCCGGAGGCCAGTAGGCGGCGCAGCATCGACCCGAGGAACAGCCCGCCGCCAACACCAAACGCAGAGGAAATCACGCCCACGATGGACGCCTCAATCAGAATCGATCCGAGCACCTGTTTGCGCGCCGCACCCAGTGCCCGAACAGCGCCATTTCACGGGTACGTTGCGCGACCACGATGGAGAACGTGTTGTAGATGACAAACGCGCCGACGATGATCGCAATGAAAGCGAACGCCGACAGTACCGACGTAAACCCGGCAAACCGCTGCTGGATACTGCTCTGCGTTTCCACCGTAAGAGCGGCACCGGTGATGGCCTCGACGCCCGTAGGCAGCGTGGGTGAAATGCGTGCCGCTAGGTCGTCCTGCGTCACGCCGGAAGCGGCGTGGACCAGAATGCCGTCGACCTTGCCGACCGCACCGAGCAGCGTCTGAGCGGAGTGCAGTGTGAACAGCGCGTCGGTGCCGCCGAGACGGCTGTCGTCTTTGCCGAAGGTGACGATGCCGGTGATATGGAACACGGTCGGGTCGGGCACAAGGATCGTGATCGGGTCTCCGACACCGAGGCCGGACGTCTTGGACGACGCTTTGTCGATCACAACGTCATCGTCCTTCACGGGCGCGGTTCCGGAGGTCAGCTTGAACGGATTCAGCGTTGCGTCGGTGCGCCACGACGTTCCACGACTGGGTATGCCGCGGCCGCCGGTGCCGAGCACTTTGCCGTCCTTGCCGACCATGCGAATGCCGTTGGCCTGCACCTCGCCTTCGACAGCGATGATGCCAGGCAGGGTGCGCAGCTGATCAACGATGGCCAGGTCGATGCGATCACGCTGACGGCCGCCACCGAAACCGCCGCCCCGCCCACCGCTGCCGGCACGGGTGTGGCGCACGTAGGTGTCGACCGAGGAATTCCCTGTGGATAGCACGCTCTGGAACGAACGCTGCAACGTGTCGGCCAAAACCAATGTGCCGCAGAGGAACGAAATGCCGAGCACGACGGCGAGCAAGGTGGAGAGGAAGCGCCGCCTGTGGGTGACCAAACCCTTGAGCGCTACGCGAAACACGACAGACCGCCAACAAAGAGCACAGAGCACTCTAGGAGACAGCCTTAGATGTGTGGGTCGGTGCGCGTGTGTTCACAGGAAACTCTTACGAGGCGGGCCTGCACCACGTCTTCAGCCCATGGTGCGTTGCTTGCCTACCTACTGGTCGGTAGGCTGTTTCCTTATGAACAACGACGCATTCCTGGTCGAACTCGAGCCGGTGGCCGAGAAGCTGCTCAATCGCCACCTCGCGACGACAAAGGAATGGTTTCCTCACGAGTTGATCCCGTACCACCGCGCCCGTGACTTCGAGGCGGGCGAGGTATGGAGCGAAGATCAGACCGATGTCGGCGGTGCCATCCTCACGCCTGCGGTGCGCAGCGCCATGCTGGTCAATCTGCTCACCGAGGACAACCTTCCGTACTACTTCCGCGACATCGAGCGCATGTTCGGTACCGAGAACGCGTTCGGTGTTTGGGCCCGTCGCTGGACCGCTGAAGAGGGTCGCCACGCCATCGTGATCCGTGACTACCTCACCGTCAGCCGCGCCATTGACCCGACCTTCCTTGAACGTTCTCGCATGGCGCAGGTCAGCGGGGGTGAGGTGCCACAGCCCGAGTCACCCATAGAGGGCATGGTGTACGTCACCCTGCAGGAACTCGCGACGCGCATCTCGCACCGAAATACCGGCAAGCTCATTGGTGACCCGATCGGTTACGAAGTCATGGCCCGCGTTGGCGCCGATGAGAACATGCACTTCCTTTTCTACCGGGATCTCACGACGGCGGCTATCGAACTCAACCCGTCCCGGCTGGTGATCGCTATCGATGACGTCGTGCGTAACTTCGCCATGCCGGGTACCGGCATTGCCGACTTCAACAAGCACGCCGCCCGCATTGCCGAGGCCGGCATCTACGATCTGAACCTGTTCTGCGAGCAGATCCTGCAGCCGGTCATCATTCGTCACTGGGGACTCGAGAAGCTTGAGGGTCTGACGCCCGAAGCCGATGAGGCTCGCACGCGGGTGCTGACGCACATGGAACGTCTGAACAGGCTCAGCCAGCGCCTGGTTGCCCGTCGGGCCAAGCACGAATCGCCCGCCCTCGCAGGCTGAGGAAACGGCGTAACCTTCGTGTCGCGGCCAAACTGAGGACATGGCAGCTCATCTCGGCACATTGAACGCGCTGACGCCTGGTATGGCGATCATGTTCGGAGGCAATCGGGTCACCCACGTCAGCGACGAATTGGCCGCTGCGTTCGGTGCCGGTGATCGGCTGGTCGTGGTGCAGACCACGGGTGATCTGTTGCACGTGTCCGCTGCCGATCAAGCTTTGGTCGATGCAGCGGTGTCGGCTGCGCATGAGGCGTTCCTGCAGCTCACCGACGCTGGCGACGACCAGATCACGGCGTTCTACGACAACTTCGCCGCCGGTCTCCAGGATGACCATTCCTTCGCTCCGATCCTGGCGGCCAACGCGGCTGATGTCGACCTTGCCCGTCAGGCCGGACGCAGCACCACCCGGCTCGAACTCAGCCCTTTGATGCGCGCCGCAATGGTTGCAGGTCTTCGGGGCTGGCGCGACACCGCACCGCTGCGTGGGCAGATAGTAGAAGCGGTCGAGCACGACGGTTGGCGTATCGAGCAACACAAGGCCGCACTCGGTGTGATCGGGTTTGTGTTCGAAGGGCGGCCCAACGTGTTCGCCGACGCAGCGGGCGTGTTACGTAGTGGCAATGCCGTGGTCTTCCGCATCGGTCGTGACGCTCTGGGCACCGCTCGAGCCATCGTGGAGCATGCCCTAAGGCCAGCGCTTGTGGCAGCTGGCCTGCCGGTTGGATGTGTTCAACTGCTCGACACACCGGCTCGCGCCGGTGGTTGGGCGTTGTTCTCCAACCCCCTCGTTGCCCTAGCGGTCGCGCGTGGCTCGGGTCAGGCCGTAGAGCAGCTGGGCGCGGTTGCCCGCCAGGCGGGCATCCCGGTGAGCCTCCACGGCACTGGCGGCGGATGGATGGTCACGGGCGTTGGCGTGAACGCGAACGTGTTCGCCGCCGCAGTCGGACACTCGCTCGATCGCAAGGTGTGCAATACCCTGAACGTCTGCTGCATGCTTCGTTCACGTGCGGACGATCTTGTGCCACGGTTCCTCTCCGCCATCGAGCAGGCTGGCCAACTCCGCAACTCCGCCACAAAGTTGCATGTGCAACTATCTGCCCGACCGTTTGTGCCGGATGCCTGGTTCGAACGCAAGGTCACCATTGAGCGAGCCGAAGGTGGCGCGATGGAGAACCAGGCAGAACTGCTAGCCGAGGACATGCTCGGCCACGAGTGGGAGTGGGAGGGCAGCCCCGAAGTCACCCTCGTCGTTGTTGAAAGCGTGGAGGAAGCGGTGGCGCTGTTCAACGCTCATAGCCCGCGTCTGGTCGCCAGTCTCATCTCTGACGACCCGGCTGAACAACAGACATTCTACGACCGGATCGACGCGCCCTTCGTCGGCAACGGCTTCACCCGCTGGGTCGACGGTCAGTTTGCCCTATCGCGCCCCGAACTCGGTTTGTCGAACTGGGCCAACGGCCGACTGTTCGCCCGCAGCGGCGTGTTGTCAGGCGACTCGGTCTTTACCGTGCGCACTCGCATGTTCCAGACAGACCCGGACCTGCATCGCTAAGAGACTCGCTTTTGACGTCCGATCTTGGTGACCATCACAAAGACTGTTCCGAGCAACAGCAACGCAATGCCGGACAGCAGCAGCCAGGCCGGATTGTCGCCAGTGGTGGGCAAGGGCTCGGCTGAGGTGGCCAGTACTTGCGGCGTGATTGAATCCGGTGGTGTTGCGGTGCCCAGACCGATTGCCGCACCAGCCGTCTGCTCGCCTCGAACGCCCAGTGGGAATTCGTCCGTAGCAGTGGTCCGCCTACCTCCTGCCGCCGGACCACCGGTCGCAAAGGCCGTGGCGTCAACATTCAGTTGGTAGCGGTCGAAGGGCGAAACGTACAGCCTTACCTTTCCGTGTTTGCCATCGACCACCCCGCTCGTAACCGCGGCGCCAGCTTCCGTTTGCCCGGCGGCACTGACCGTCAGGCGAACACCGTCGAGCGGTGCTTCTGATGATTGTTGAACGCCGTCGGCGTTGGTGTCAGCGAAGACGGCGACGGTCACCGAGCGCCAGGCCGCGAGCAGCGTGAGGTCGCCAAGGGCACCGGGCAGGGCGTCAGTCGAGGGGACCGACAGCGGCTCGCTGAGCGCCGGTTGCGGATTGGTCCGATCAAGCCACACCACACCAGCGGTGGCCGCCGCACCGGTGGAGCGAACGGTGGCGGCCAGCTCGTCACCGGGCAGACCCCAGACCGAACCGGGTGACGATGCCACGGTACCCAGAAGGCCGGGTGTGCGAACGGTTGCGTCCGTCGCGGAGCGGCCGATGAACGGATCTGACCAGCCGCCATTCACCGGTGCGGCTCGGAGCACGAGTCCTTCATCGCCGGCTGTAGCGAGCGTGGTGGTGTCCGCCCCGCGGTTGCGGAAGCCGAGGAGCAGTGCTCCACTTTCGGCGACATCAAGGTGGGACAGCAGCATTTGGCGTGGCGACGGAAGCGCCGCCGGTCCGTTCGACCCCCAGTGGCGGGCCACGCGGAACTGTCCGGTCGGCGGTCCGAAGGTGGTCTGCAGAACTGGCGTTGTCGACCAGGTCCTGGCTTCGAGGTCGAAAGCCCACACGGCCGCCGACACGTCCTGGTCCAGTCCGGACGTCTCTGCGGTGCAGACCGTGCCGAGCAGCAGGCGGGTGCCACTCACGTACAACGCTCCCGGTTGAAGGTCTGCAGGTTGCCCTGCACATGTGTCGGCGGCGGCTAGCGCTGGCAAGGCAGGAAGGGCCGTGGGGGTGGCAGCGGCGGCCCACGTATCCAGCTCGTAGACGAGACGGTTGTGGAGATTCACCACGTAGAGCTGACGTTCGGCCGGGTCGAGTACAAGTGAGCCGAGGGAGGTGCGGCCGGGCACGGTGCTGCCGGCGTGTGCGTCGGGGATCATGGCGAGCGTTTCCACGGTGCCGTTCGCGCCACGGACCAGAACGCCGCCGGGACCGGCTTGGCCGTAGCGAGTACCGACCTTGGCGAAGGCGGCGTAGAACGAGCGCGCCCGTTGGGCGGTTGGTGGCGCGGCCTGGTTCGTACCCGATGCGTGAGCGACGCCGAACACGGCACCCGTCGCCGACACCGCGGCCTGAACGTCTTGGGCCTTACCGCGGCGGAACACCACCGCGCTCGCCGCCGTGTTCGCAGTAGCGGGGGAAAAGATGGTCGCTTCGTACGCGGGGCTGCCTGTGGCGTTCGAAGCCGACAGGTCATCGACCAGTACGGCCACCGGGCTGCTGCCGTCATCTGCGGCGCGGATGCGCGCCGAAGCCGGGTCACCCGCCCAGGTGAGCCCGACCCCGATCATCACCGAAACGGAGAGGCAACCACGAAAGAAGAAATTAGCTTTGTACCCTGCTCTATCCACGTCACCAAGGACAGTCGAGGCGACCCCGCCTGGAGTTAAGAAGGAAACAAGTTCCGATCAGGCTTTCTTGGAACGCAAGGTCAGCCGAGTGGCGAGAGTGACCAACAGCGCCGAGGCAGCCAGCCAGAACTCGTATCGCCCGGCAACTGGGTGGCGGTGACCTACATCGATGGCTGCGCCGATGGCGAGCACAAGGGTACTGAGGGCGCTGAGGGCAACCACGTGCGGCCGTTTTCGAACGGCGGTGAACACGGTAAGAACGGGGCCAACCCAAAAGACGGGCAGGAAGCGTCCCTGGATGGTCGGGTGATCGACGATCTGGGCGGCGGCCGTCGTGAGGCCGAGGCCGGTCAACACACCCAGCCAGCCGACGACGATAACGATGGTGCTCGCCTTTAACGCTTTGGTGTCCGCAGCCGTTGCCTCATCGAGCGGGCCGACCACGGGTACGGGATCGGCCGTAAGCGGCGGTGGGACGTCCATGGCGAGTGAACACTACCCTGCGGGTCGGCGGCTTCTTGGGCGCTCGCCCCCACATTTCGAGGGCGCTCCGATACCCTTAGGGAATGGACCCGGTTGCGCCGTCCGAGCCCCCCTTCAAGTTGCTCACCATTTTCTACCCCATGTGGAACGAGGAGGAGTACCTTCACCGCGCCCTCGGGGCCGGCCGTGAAGCATGCGACATCCTGCTCGCGCAGGGCGAGATCGGTGATTACGAACTGCTTATCGTGAACGATGCTTCTACCGACGCCACCGGGCGCATAGCCGATGAATTGGCCGCCACCGACCGGCGCGTCCGCGTGGTCCACCACCCGGTGAACCGGAAGTTGGGTGGCTCCCTCAAGACCGGCTTTGCCGAGAGCCGTGGCGATCTCATTCTGTACTCCGATGCCGATCTGCCCTTCGACATGGACGAACTGCAAAAGGCGTGCCGTGTCATGCGTCACTACGAAGCCGACATTGTGTCCACCTACCGTTTCGACCGTACCGGCGAAGGCTACGTGCGGGTGGTCTACTCGTTCTTCTACAACACGCTGGTGAAGGTGCTTTTCGGTATGAAGATGCGCGACGTCAACTTCGCGTTCAAGCTCGTCCGCAGGCGCGTCTTCGACCATGTGAAGCTGGAAAGCGAAGGCAGCTTTATTGATGCTGAGCTGGTCATTCGTGCCCAGCGTTATGGCTATCGGGTCGTGCAGTTCGGGGTCGACTACTTCCCGCGCACCCGCGGCGTCTCCACTCTGTCGTCGCCTTCCGTCATCGTGAAGCTTCTGCGCGAAATGTTCCAACTGCGACGTCAACTCCGTGACATCCAACCCATTAAGGCCTAACACGGCGGTGCCCATCCAATACCCTTCTCACGCTCTGCGTTCGGTAACCTCTACGTCGTAATGCGGTCTGGTCTGATGTCTCTCTCGAAGTCGGCGCGCCTTGGCACCTGCGCGGCGCTGCTCGTCTTGGCGGCCTGTTCGCCGAACACGTCCACTGCATCGCCGGCTGCGGCTCCGTCTGACTTGCCGCCGGCCGCCGGAGTTGAGGTGGTCGCCGATCCGTCTGCCGAACCAACAGCTCCAACTACCGTTCCCGAGACCACAACAACGCTTCCGAAGACCACCATCTCGCGCACGCTGGAAAAAGGTCTGGCCGCCGCCGAGGATGTCAGGGTGGTGCAGCAGCGACTGAACGATCTGCATTTCGACGTGGGGGTGGTCGATGGCATCTACGGAGCGAACACCGAGATGGCGGTGTGGGCGTACCAGGCGCTCATTATGAATCTCAGCGGCAAAGACGTTACCGGCAAGGTCACGCCCGACTTGTGGACCCGTATGCAGGACCCGCTCGGCCTGCCCGGTTTTCGTCCCGACGCCTCACCCACGCATGCGGAAATCTTCCTGGCCACACAGACCATGGCACTTTACGTAAACGGGGAACTGCGACTCATTACCCACGTGTCGAGCGGTTCTGGACAGAAGTGGTGTGAAGAGTACAAGAACGTGCCGGCCTGGCCGGGAGCGACCACAACTACCGTGCCGCCGGGTCAGAACAGCCCGCGCTATTGCGGGACGTCGTTGACGCCGGGCGGCATCTTCAAGGTGTATCTCAAGCGCTCAAACTGGGTCGACATACCGCTGGGCCGGGTTTTCAACCCGATCTCGTTTAACGCTGGCATCGCCATCCACGGCTATCCAGATGTTCCGAAGAACCCCGCTTCACACGGCTGTGTTCGGGTGCCGATGCACATAGCGCAGTATCTGCCCGACCTGCTGCACACCGGTGATCAGGTGTTTGTGTTCGACGGTCGCAAGCAGCCTGAGGTTTACGGCAACCAAAAGCCGCCAGCCGACGAGCGGGACCCCACCGATACCACCGTGGCCACCACGACCAGCACCACGATCAAGCCCACCACAACCGTGGCCGGTTCCACCACCACCAAGCCCACGGTTCCCGCAGCAACCACGCTGCCGACGGCCACGACCGTGAAGCCCGTGCCCGTTCCGACGACCACGGTGCCGGTCACCGTTTCCCCCACCACGGGGCCTCCGCCCACGCCAGCGTCAACCACGGCCCGGGCAACGACGGCGGCTGGGGTGGCAGCGAGTCCGTAAGGGTCTCATCACAGTCTGTTCATATTCTGGGGGTTCACTACACCCATGGACGAACGAGCACGCATAGCCCGACTGCACCGCCGCTTCGGTTTCGGCCTGCAAGCCGGTGAACTGGACGCCGCTATTAGCAGCGGCCTCGACGCCGAAGTTAAGCGATTGACGGCGCAACCGACCGCGCCGCTGCCCGACCCGTTCGAGGGCAAGGATCTCTCGTTCGAGACCGGCGCAAACAAGGACCGGCAGCGCACCGTGGTAGATATCTGGCTCGACCAGATGGTGACCGGCGGCTCGATGGAGGATCGCATTGCCTGGTTCTGGCACGGCGTGTTGGTGTCGGGTATCGCCAAGGTGAAAGACGCTGAGTCGATGGCGACGCAGATCAAGCTGCTGTGGAAGTTCGGCCTCGGCTCGTTGCCCGAGCTTTACAAGGCCATCACCATCGACAACGCCATGCTGTACTACCTCGACGGTCGTGATTCGGTGAAGGGGAAACCGAACGAAAACTACGGCCGAGAGCTGATGGAACTCTTCGCGCTCGGCGTCGGGAACTTCACGGAGACCGACGTGAAAGCCGCCGCCATAGCCCTCACCGGATGGACAAGCAAGCGAAACGGAGAGCCCGCAAAACTTGCGGCCCCCAAGCACGACGACACGCCACAGGTACTGCTTGGTGTTTCCGGTGTGCACGATGTCGATACCGTGATTGCGGCCGTGATGCAGCAACCGGCATGCGCCCAGCTCATTGCTGGCAAACTCGGCCGAGCTACCCTCGGCCCCGGCCTCGATGCTGCTGTCATCACCCAGCTGGCCGACGGGTTTCGCGCCAGCGGGTTCAATATTCGGACGCTGATACTTGCGCTCGTTGACCTGCATCGAGCCGACGTGGATGGCGGTCCAATCGTGCTCGCTCCCACTCCTTGGCTGGTGATGGCACAGCGGGCCACCGGTGCGCAGTTGAAGCCCGACTCTCGGCTCAACGGTTTACGGGCTGCCGGCCAGGTGCCGTTCGATCCGCCCAACGTGGCCGGCTGGCCGGGCGGGCAGGCCTGGTACTCGTCGGCGTCCATGGTCGGCCGTCTCAATCTGGCCACCGCAATCGCCGCGGCCACTCCGCCCACGTCACCCGCTTTGGCTGCGGCCAAAGCCGGCGACTGGGTCACCCTCTCTAGAACGCTCGGTCTGCCGACCGACTTTTCGGCGCAGAGCATTTCGGGTCTTGCTGTGGCCAAGGACGCCTTCGTCCGGCTGGCGCTTGCTCTCGTTACCCCCGAATTTGTGGAGGCCTGATCATGACCGTGTCCCGCCGCAACTTCCTCGCCCGGTCGGCATCCGTTGCCGTCGGTGCTGGGCTCACCGCATGCAAGGGTCGCACCGAGGCTGCGGGCGGCTCAAGCACCACGACCGCGCCGGCTGCGCCCGGCACTGCGGCGTCGACGACCAGGGCGAGCACCACGCTCGCACCGGTCACGACTGCGGTTACCACCGCGCCGAAAGCCACCGATCGGGTGTTGGTGGTGGTGCAGCTCAGCGGTGGCAATGACGGCATCAACACCCTCATTCCGGTTACTGGTCGCTACCACGATCTGCGCCCCACGCTCGGCATCCCGGACGACAAACTGGTGACGTTTCCCGGCGTGTCCGACTATGGCCTACATCCGTCGTTCGCGCCCATGCAGGGCCTGCTGGATGCAGGTCACGTTGCGGCACTGGCTTCGGTTGGGTACCCCACGCCGAGCCGCAGTCACTTCCTCTCGCTCGACAACTGGTGGTCGGCCACACCCGGCAAGGTCTCGCAAACCGGTTGGCTCGGCCGCTACCTCGATGTCACCGGCGGCACCGCCACTGACCCCCTCCGAGCCGTTGCGCTCGGTTCAGGCGTGCTGGCCTTGCGCGGCGTCGACAGCCGTGCCACGGTCGTGATTTCGCCCGACACATTCAAGATCAACGTGAAGGCGGGATCCGGCCTGGTTGATGGTTGGAAGCTCATTGGCGGTCCGAACGCCAGGGCGGCAGTTGATGCAGTCGACGTGTTCCAAAAGCTGAAAGTGGAGGTCGACGCCAATCAAGACGCGGCAGCCGAGGAGGGCAACATCGCCAAGTCACTCGCTCTCGCCGCCGAGATGATCATCGCCAAGACGCCGGCGCGCGTGATCCACATCAGCACGGGCGGCTTTGATACGCACGCCAATCAGATGGAAACCCAGGCCAAACTCCTGGGCGATTTGGCCGTCGGATTGCAGCACTTCAACGACCGGCTAACGGCCGCAGGCATGGCCGGTCACGCCCTCGTTATGACCACGTCAGAATTCGGACGACGGGCAGCAGAGAACGGAAGCGGCACCGATCACGGCAAGGCCAGCGTCGAGTTCCTGGTCGGCCCGATGGTGAAAGGTGGCGTGATCGGCAAGACCGACCTGGCCAACCTCGACGACGGGGACCTGAAGGCCGACATCGACTTCCGCTCGATCTACACCTCGGCTCTCAACTGGCTGGGCGGCCCGAGTCAGGAGATCCTGCTCGGCACATTTGAGCCGATCGGTCTCCGCTAAACCTGTACGAGAAGTAATCCCAATAAAGTTGATCGGGTTAGTCGGGATTTGATAGAACGGAAGGCGTGCTCTTCGCCCAAGCGTTCTTCAACATCAATGGCGGACTCGTCATAGGTGGGCTTTTGGGCGGTTTCCTGGTCGGATTGACCGGAATGGGCGGTGGCGCGTTGCTCACCCCCATGCTTGTTCTGATCTTCCACGTGTCCCCGCTGGCAGCCATTTCAAGCGACCTGGTGGTGTCGTTGGCCATCAAACCCGTCGGCGCCGCCGTGCACGCCAAGCAGCGCACCGTGCGTCGAGACATCGTGAAATGGCTGGCGCTGGGATCGGTGCCCATGGCGTTCGCCGGCGCCGTTCTGCTGGACGTGATCGGCGCCAAGCGCACCCACCGTCCCCTTGAGGTAGCGCTTGGCGTCACATTGGTTTTTGCGGCAGCAGCCATGACGCTTCGCATGTGGATGGCCTATCGCCGTCGCCACGGCATCGTCTCCACCCTGCCGACACTGGTTCGCCCGTGGCCCACGCTGGCCATCGGCCTGGCCGGTGGACTTATCGTCGGGCTCACGTCGGTCGGCTCCGGCTCGCTGATGCTCGTGTTGATGATGTGGGTCTACCCGCGCCTCACGACAGCAGAACTGGTCGGCACCGATCTGGCTCAAGCTATTCCGCTCGTCGCGTCGGCCGCGCTTGGCCACGTGTTGTTCGGTCAAGTGCAGATCGCCGTCGTTGGCGCCCTGCTCATCGGCGCCCTCCCCGGCGTCTGGATCGGCAGCCAGGTGTCATCGCGTGCTCCCGATCACGTCATTCGCCCCGCCCTGGCCACGGTGCTGGTCGCCACCGGCCTCAAGATGCTGCGCTTTCTGTAAGGAGAACCATGTCACCCGACCTCGCGGAACTCGCTCGCGTCAACGCCTCTCTCGAATCTGCCCACCCGCGCGACATTGTGCAATGGGCGTTCGACACCTTCGGTGATGGCTTGGTCTTCACGGCCAGTTTCGAAGATGCCGTGCTTGTCGACGTCGTTGCCCGTGTTGCGCCACAGGCTGACATCGTGCTGCTCGACACGCAGTATCTGTTCGCCGAGACGGAGTGGTTCGCCCACGAACTCATTCGTCGCTACAACCTGAACATTCGTGTGGTGCATCCTCAGCCCGAGGTGGTGCCCGACAACCTTTGGCAGACCAATGTTGAGGGCTGCTGCCAGATTCGCAAGGTCGAGCCGTTGCAGCGTGCGCTCGCTGGCAAGGCTGCGTGGATTACCGGTGTGCGTCGGGTCGATGCGCCCACTCGTGCCAACGCGCCAATAGTCAGCTACGACCTTGGCCGTCAGTTGGTCAAGATCAACCCCCTCGCAACCATGACCGACGAGCAGATGGCGCTCTATGAGCATCTGGAAGATCTGCCGCGCAATCCGCTGGTGGAACGCGGGTATTTCTCTATCGGCTGCTGGCCGTGCACGCGGCCGGTGGCACCGGGTGAAGATCGTCGGGCGGGCCGCTGGTCCGGTCAGGCCAAGGTTGAATGCGGGTTGCACGTATGAGCGTCGCCAGCCTTGTTCGTGGTCTGGAAGACGAGGCCATCACCATCATCCGCGAAGTCACCGCCGAGTGCGCGTCCCCGGTGCTGCTGTTCTCTGGCGGCAAGGATTCCGCGGTCTTGTTGCATACTGCGGTCAAGGCGTTCGCTCCGGGTCGGCTTCCGTTCCCGGTCATGCACGTCGACACCGGTCACAACTTCCCTGAGGTGATTGCCTATCGCGATCAAGAGGTTGCCCGGCTCGGCGTCGAACTGGTCGTGGCCAGCGTGCAACCGTCGATCGACAGTGGCCGAGCAGTCGAAGAAGTTGGCCCTCGGGCGAGTCGTAACCGGCTGCAGTCAGTGACGCTGCTCGATGCCCTTGCCGAGCACCGTTTCGACGCGGCCTTCGGTGGTGGCCGTCGGGATGAGGACAAGGCGCGGGCGAAGGAGCGCATCTTGTCGTTCCGAGATCAGCACGGCCAATGGGACCCGCGCAATCAGCGGCCCGAACCGTGGAACATGCTGAACGCCCGCATCCGTAAGGGTGAACACCTGCGAGCGTTCCCGCTCAGTAACTGGACCGAGCTTGATATCTGGCGTTACATCGCGGTCGAGGGCATCACGCTGCCGTCGATCTACTTTTCCCACCAGCGCTCGGTCGTGAAACGAGACGGCATGCTGCTCGGCATTGGCGGGCCGGTAGCGGCTGATCCGCACGAAACGACCCGGGTGGAAACGGTTCGCTATCGCACGGTTGGCGACATGAGCTGCACCGGCGCGGTGCTCTCGGATGCCACCACCATCGACGACATCATCGCCGATGTTGCCGCCTCACGAATCACCGAGCGGGGCGCCACCCGCGCCGATGACACCATCAGTGATTCGGCCATGGAAGATCGCAAGAAAGAGGGCTACTTCTGATGACTGAGATCGCACAACTCCGCATCGCTACTGCCGGTTCGGTTGACGACGGCAAGTCAACGCTTATCGGTCGACTGCTGCACGACACCAAGTCGGTCTTTGAAGATCAGCTCTCTGCCGTTACCAAGGCCAGCCGCCGCTACGGCGACGGCAGCGTGAACCTGGCTCTGCTCACCGACGGCCTACGGGCCGAGCGTGAGCAGGGCATCACCATCGACGTGGCCTACCGCTACTTCGCGACACCGGCCCGCAGTTTCGTGGTGGCCGACACGCCCGGCCACGCGCAGTACACCCGCAACATGGTGACCGGCGCGTCGGTGGCCGACGTGGCGATCGTGCTGCTTGACGCCCGCCACGGCATGGTGGAGCAGACCCGCCGTCACACCTTCATCGCCGCGCTGCTCGGCGTGTCGAGCATTGTCGTGGCCGTCAACAAGATGGACCTCATCGACTGGGATGAAGCCGAGTTCAAGGCCGTCTCCAAGGAGTTCCTCGGGTTCGTAGAAGCGTTGCCGCATCCGGTTCCGGTGACCCTCATTCCGGTCTCCGCATTGCACGGTGACAACGTGGTGGAACGTTCCACCCAGTCGCCCTGGTACGACGGACCAACGTTGCTCGAGTTGCTCGAAACCTTTCCGGTTGGCGAGCGCGATGTGGTCGGTGCTCGTCTTGAGGTGCAGTGGGTCATCCGCCCCAACACTCGCGAACACCCCGACTATCGCGGCTACGCCGGCCGACTGTCGGGCGGCACGCTGCGCGTGGGTGATGAGGTGACGGTATTGCCGGCTGGCCACACCACCACCGTGTCCGGGCTTGATCGTGGTGGCGTGCCCATTCACGAAGCGCATGCCGGTGAGGCCATTTCGGTGCAGTTGGCGACCACCCTCGACATCAGCCGCGGCGATGTCATCGTCGTGAGCAACGCAGCGCCGCAACCGTCCGCCGTCACCGATGTGGTTGTCGATCTGTGCTGGATGATCGACCGGCCGATGGAACTCGGCAGCCGTTGGTTCCTCAAGCACGGTGGCCGCCAGGTGCGGGCCACGGTGGCGGGCGTGGTGCATCAGCTTGATGTCACCACGCTTGATGAAGTTGCCACAAATGGGCTCGGCCTCAATGACATCGGACGAGTGCGTCTCACGCTCACCGAGCCAATCGTGGTTGACCGCTACGTCGATCACCGTGATGGCGGCCGCGCCATCCTGATCGACGAGGCCACCAACACCACCGCAGCGGCCGCAGTGTTGGTGGCCTTCGAACGAACCAGCGTTTAGTTCAGGGTGCGTGGCTTGCGGGCCACGAGCACCATCGCGGCGCCAAGGCCGAGGAACACCAGGCAGCTGCGGGTTGCTGGGCGGATGTTTTTGTTTGGGGTCATCAGGGTGAATGACCAGTCACAGTTCACATTTGCCCGATTGGCGGGTGAGTTCAGACTGTACGTTCACCCTGATGGACTCAAACAGAATTGGTAGCTGCCGTTGTCGAGGCGAGCGGCGACGTTCCGCATGGCGTCGTCGTCTACCCTTACTGTCCACGGACTGGGAACACTGCCGCGAGGAACCAGTGGGCTCTTAGGGGCAGGAGTTGGTGGGTGGTGCACCGGACCAGCGTGCGGTGGCGAAGGCGAGGAGGTCCGTTAGGGCGGCAGGGATGACATCGATGTGCCCTTTCCCCGGGTACACCTTGCGCTGGGAAATGACGCCGAGCCTGCAGTACTTGGTTTGCATCGCTGCGCTGACATCGACCGGAACAGTCGTGTCGGCGCCTCCGTGGTAGAGAAAGAGTGGGATAGGTGTGGCCGTTTGGGCGGGATTGTTTTCGGCAATGCGGTCGGCCCATCCGGGTGCGGTGGCCGAGCCTGCCGTGACGAGGTCAGCCCCGCTGACGCCAGTGACTACCGGGGCCGCGGCACACGCAGCGACCACTTTGCCCAACAGTTCCCGACCCTTTGCATTGAGCACGTCATCGACCTGGAGCTCGGGGTACGACGCCTTGAGCCCGGCAATACCCGCCAACGCGTAGCCAATCTGGGCGGCGTCCGTTGCCTTCGACAGATTGCCGAAGGTCAGCTCGCCGGCTGGAGAACCGACCATGGCGCCAACGATCTTTAGTTCGGGGGCATACGTCGGAGCCAGCTCGGCGGCCCATGCTGCCGCGCCGCCGCCTTGCGAATGACCCCACAACAGAATGGGCGACGCCGAGGTTGCCCCCACGTTGAGTTGCTGCACCGCCCTCGCCGCATCGAGCACGCCCTGGCCCTCGCTTCGACCAACGAGGTAGGCCGGATCACCGGCGGTTCCCAGGCCCTCATAGTCCGTAGCCACGAAGACGGCGTTGGTCTGGGTGACGAGTGGAGCCAACTGCAGCTCGGGAGCGGTGCCAGCGGCAAACGATTTTGAGGGCGCGCACTGGTCACCCATGCCGGCCGTGCCGTGGGCCCAGGCGATGACGTTCGCTGCCGCAACGGCACCGTTGACTGGAGCGAGGACGACACCTGAGACCGGAATCGGTTTGCCAGCGGCTGACAGTGACCAGTACAAGATGGTGCGTCCAACCGTGCCGGTCGGCGCAGTGAACCCGCGCCACCAGATCAGCGTTCCGGGCTTGCCCGGGTCTCCGGCGGGTGGCGTGTAGAACGCATCGCCGGTTGGCCCGACCGGCGATGCAGCTGCACTCCCGGATGCTGCAAGTGTCGTCGCACTCGTGGATGCTGTTGAGGTCGTGGTGACGGCGACGGTGTTAGCTGGCGCGGCCGTTGTGGATGGTGGCGCAGCTGCCTTCGAGCTGCTGCTGCTGCTGCTGCTGCATCCGGCGACACTGATCACCGCGGCAAAAGCGATGGCCGCGCGACGGCGACGGACCACGTCGAGATATTCCACGAACATTCCTCCGACAGGCGACCCGTGTGGGTCGGACTCGTCCACCGTAGGACCAACCCTCCACAAGTTGCTTGGCAGGATCCGAGGTTTTTGGATCAGTCGGCCGAAAGGATGACAGCGGTCCCCAACACTTCCGCCAACAGCCCGCTCCTTTCGTCGGCGGCATACAACTCAAGGCTGAGATCCGTGCCGGGCGGCGCTTCGGGCACAATCTTCAGACCGCCCGCTGTTCGCGCGACCCGCACGCCCGTAACGCGCCCGTCGTGGCGGCGATCAAGCCCGATTGCGATTCGCAAGATGCCGGCCAGGGTGCGAACGGTGCCCTTCTGGTCGTCGCGCAGGCGGGCGAACTCGGCATGGTCGTTCTTAGGAAATCCTTTGCGGTGATAACGGGCGACGAGGGCGATGATGTCGATCTCGGCATCGGTGAGCCCGGCCAACGCATCGGAATTTCGGATCACGTAGTAGCTGTGCAAATGGTGCTTCGAGTGTGAGATGAACAGCCCGACGTTGGCCAGTAGTGCGCCGGCTTCGAGGTACTCGCGGCAATCGACGGGCAGACCGTGGAGTACTTGAGTGGCATCAAACAGGGCGGTGGCCAGGCGGGCAACATGTTGGGCGTGCGCGGGTTCATCGTCGCACTCATCCAGTAGTCGTCGCACACCGCGCCGCGAAATATCGCGCAGGTGGTGGAGTTCATCGCCGTCGATGCGCGACACCGTGTCGAGCAGAATGCCCTCTCGAAGCGCGAAGTCCGAGATGACCAGTTTCTGAATGCCGAATGCATTCACCACCTCGTCGAGGATGAGGGCGCCCGCCAGGGAAATGTCGGCGCGCTTCGGGTCCATGCCCTCAAGACCGGCGCGATCTTCCGGTCGGGTTTCGGCCAAGAGCTCGCACACATTGTGGATTTCGTCAGCGGTGATTTCGAATCCGTTGTAGGTCCGCAACGGTTTCTGGCCGCGTAGACCCTGCGAGAGCCGTGCCACGGTTTCGGCCGATCCGGACGAGGCGATCGCCACCTCGAAGCCGGCTCGCTCGACCGGCTGTTGGAACGGGGCGATAGCCGACCGCACCCACGCACGGCACGCCTTCTTCTCGCCACCACGGATACGGCCATCGGCGAAGAAGCGATCGGTCAGGCGGACGGCGCCGATCTTGAAACTGCGGGCGTCGATCACCTCACCTTTGTGGCCGAGCAGCAGTTCGGTGGAACCGCCGCCGATATCGCACAGCAGCAGCTTTCGATCAAAGACGGGGAGGGCCTGCAATACGCCGAGGTGAATGAGTCTGGCTTCCTCCACGCCGGACACGACCTCAACGTCGACGCCCGCTTCGTCTCTGGCCCGCGAGACGAATGTGCTGGCGTTGGTGGCTTCCCGCACCGCACTGGTGGCGACGGCACGCAGCGGGGCGCCGGCTCCGTCGGCCAGGAGCTTCATGCGGCGAAGGGCGCTGATGCCGCGGTCCATGGCGTCATCATCGAGCTCTTTCATCTCGCCGGCACCCTTGCCGAGCCGCACCATTTCGCGTTCGCGGGTGATGACTTCGATACGG
>JAYTKG010000562.1:0-7889 GCA_043730435.1 Acidimicrobiia bacterium
CCGGCATACCCCGTGATCACGACGAGGGAGAGCGTGATAGTGGCGAGGATCATCGAGGTAGTGATCGCGGCACGGTAACTGCGGCTGGTCATCGTGGCCTCACACGCGCGACAGTTCACCGATCGCGAAGGCAAGGCACCACGCCACATCGAGTTTGGCCACCCCGCTGGACGCAGCGTGCACTTTCGCAAGGCACCCCTCGCTGGTGAGATGGCGTTCGTGTTCACCGGTGGTCGCGCCGCCTACCCCGGCATGGGCGCTGTGGACGGAGCATCTTCTCGATGCCCGGTCACTGCCAACGGCCATTGCGCAAGTGCGCTGGTTCGCCCCGCCCGCAGCCGAGCAGCACACCATTCGCGTGAGCGGCGTTCGAACCACCGCGTACGGCGTGGTCTGTGATGTCGAGGTGATATTGCCCGGCGGCCAACTGGCGGCAACGCTGACCGGTGTCGAAACGACTCGCATTCCACAGTGATTGGCAGCTTGCCAGGCCAGCGTCGACGTAATTGCCGACCCGTTAAGGCATCCTCAGCCGGCAATCATCGGTGCATGTTAAGTGCGGCGAGTGCACGCGCGGCCGCGTTGGCACCGCACATGCCGTGCGCCCCGGCGCCCGGCGGAGTCGATGCCGAGCAGAGGTAGGTGCCGGGGATACCGGTTGCGTATGGGTCGATGGCAAACCGCGGACGGAACACCGTTTGTGACAACGAGGCGGCCCCACCCATGATGTCGCCGCCAACGTAGTTCGGGTTGTACGTAGCCATCTCGGTGGCCGATCGCACTGCTGTGCCGACCACCCGATCGCGGAACCCAGGGGCGAATCGTTCGATCTGTCCAATGATCGATTCTGTGGCGTCACCGGTGTACCCGTGCGGCACGTGTGCGTATGTCCACAGCGGGTGCACGTTGCCGACGGATCGGCCCGGGTCGGCGAGGTATTGCTGGCCGACCAGCACAAACGGCCGCTCGGGCATCGTGCCCCGGTGCACAGCCAGTTCAGCGGCGGTGATCTCGGCGGCAGTGCCTCCGAGATGAACGGTTCCTGCCCGACGGGCGACCTCGGCCGTCCAAGGCACCCCTTCCTCGATCGCGAAGTCGACCTTGAAGGCCCCCGGCCCGTATTGGAAGCCGCGGTACGCAGCAGCAACCCGAGGAGGAAGCCGGTCACCAAGGATGCCGAGCGCACTCTGGGGTGACACGTCGAGCATGAGGACATCGTGCGGTGCTAGTTCGGCGAACGAGCGCACGTGCACTCCCGTCTCGATTGTGCCGCCATGATCGACAATGTCGGTCGCCAGTGCGTTGGCGATTGCCTGGGATCCTCCCTCTGCCACCACCCACCCATGGGCGTGAGCGCCGAGCGTGAGGGCAAAGCCAATCGCGCTCGTCATCGGTCTGTCGAGCCGGCGGAACGCGTGTGCAGCCACCCCGGTCCACAGCGCCCGAGCCTGAGCCGTGCGCCACAGGCTGCCGAGCACGGTCGCCGGCATCGCGGCCCGTAGCCCGAATCGGGTCAACGTCACTGGGTGGCGGGGAAGCCGCAGGATCGGTTGGGAGATGTCGGCAAACAGGTCATCGAAGTGTCGGGCGACTGGCTCGAACACCTGTCGCCAGCGACGACCATCTATGCCGAGCGCATTTTCGGTCTGCTCGAACGAACGAAACAGTGCTCCAGCGGTGCCGTCGTCAAGCGGATGCGCGCATTCGACTTCGGCCCGTTTCCAGCTCAGCCCGGCGAGCTGTAGCTCGTTGAATAACGGCGACGCGACCGAAAACGGGTGAGCGGCCGAGCAGTGGTCGTGCAGCAATCCCGGTACGAGGTACTCCGAGCTGCGCACCCCGCCGCCGATGGTGTCTGCCGCCTCGAGCACGGTCACCTCGAGCCCAGAGCGCGCCAGACGCGCCGCGGCAGCGAGCCCATTAGGCCCGCTGCCAACCACAATCGCCCTGGTCACTGGCTCACCAGATCAGTTACGACCTGCGACCGCAGTAGGTTCGGGGGCACGGCCACCTGTTCCTCGATACGCCACCCCCGGAGCCACGTATCCCTCGCGAGTCCAGGTGATCACGTGGGGGAGTCCCCCATTCGGAAGCCATGGTTGTTCGTTGTAGGCATCGTCATTGTGATACCAACCCTTTTCGACCACGCCGAGCGCGGCATCGATCACCCGATACTGGACCTTCTTGGTGAACATTGGCTGTGACTCGGTGAATACCACCACGAGTTCGCCCGGCTCATACTTACAGCGCTGTTGTACCGCCTCTACCAAACGTTCATCGTGGCAGTGCCCGTCGCCAAAGTTCCATCCGGTGAGCGTGTTACTGATGAACTCGCCCTCGCGCAGCACCCGGTTGTTCATGTCAGGGTTGTGTCGCATCTGCAAGGTGATGTGGGCCCGGCCCATTGGGTGCATCATCCGGAAGGCGATTGCCTTTTGCATGAAGATCTCCGAGATCTCCCTGCCGAACAGCGGCTCAAGTTGATCGACCTGATTGTCAGCAGCCTTCACGATCCGCTCGTTCAACCGGTCCTCTTTCTCAGCGTCGCTGAACGACCATGTGGTCGAGGCCCAGTTGCCGGCGTACTGCTTGAGGCCGATCAGGAACGACACGTACTGCGGCCAGATCGCGCCGAGCACAATTGGGAATAGGGCGAACGCCACGACGCCGACAAGCAAACCGGGGTGCATGTCACCCACGCCGTAGCCGTCTCCAGCCGGGAAGTTGGCAAACAGGAACGCCGAGCAGAAGATGAAGAATACGTTCCATTCCAACGGCACGGCGAGCGGGATCGTCGAGATGATAAAGGTGTGGAGCATCCATATCGACACGATCGCAATCCACGTCAACCAAGGCCATGGCGAAAACAACAGCGTCAAAGGCATGACGATTTCGGCAGTTGTCCCTCCGACATGGGCAACGAAGTGTGTCAGCTTCGACGGGCGAAGGTCGTTCGGAAAGTCGCGCACGGTAGCCATCCGAAACTTTCGGAAGGTGTTCCACGGCGTGTTCTGGATCATGATCGCAACCGTTGACGGGAAGCCGTGCTGCAGCTTCGACACACCGGCTCCCATCCATACGACGACAATGAAGATCTTGGCGGCGATGATCGCGTCATGGAAGTTGGTGAATAGGCCAAAGCACAAAATGGTCGCGACGTACTGCTCGGCGCGAGACGACAGGAATACGCACTTGTCGCGCAGCGCCATCAAACAGATCAGGCAGGCGTAGGTGATCAGCGCCCACCGCGGCATCACACCGGCGGTGTCACCCGGCAAGCCTTCCATTGGTGAACCGGATAGGAACAGCATCATGACAAGCCAGAACACGATGAGCTTGTACAGGCCGGTGTCCCAAGGGGTACGCCGGTTGCCTTTCGTGAACGGCACGTGGTTCGGATACGGAGGAATGCGAATCGTGTCGTTCTGCCACCAGTAGAGGCTTCCGCCGATCAACGGGTCGAAGTGGAACGCCATCGGTCCACAGGTCGCAGCGAGGCCGAGGATCTCCAGCAGGATCGTCCAGATCATCAGCTTCTGATACAGGATTGGCTCGTTCCACCACCCGCCGATGTCGTTGAACTCAAGACCGCGCGTGAACGCTCCGGCCACGATCAGCCCGAACAGCGCGTAGAAGAAGATCTTCCAGACATAGAACATTGCCGTCTGGAGCGGCGTCCCGAAGCCGACCTCCACCCAGTGCAGCTGCAGCAGTTTCATACGTTCGAGAAAAGGGATGTTGGCGAACTCGTCAATGTCTACTGGCGGTAGTTCGGCGGTGCGGTAACCCATAGCGGTGTCTCCCAGGATAACTATTGTTTTTTAGTCGGTGTTCAGTACTTGCGGCCGCGCCGCACGCGCATTTGCCAGTCGCGGCGGCGCTGGTCGCGATCGAGCAGGTCATCGTCTTCGGCAGTGCGGCGCCGCGAGACCTGTGCGCCAGTGAGACGTCGAAGCTCGCGCTCGCGGACGCGTTGGCGACCCCACGCTCGGCGGATGTCCTTGCGGCGCTTACGCTCGATGTGGTCTTCTTCTGTCTCAGAGGTCCCAGCAAGATAGGCCTCCTCAATTTCGTCGAGCCTCGTGAGCGCCTCGGCCGAAGCCATCTCCATCCGGATCTGGCCGCGCGACATGAGGTACATGCGATCGCTGTACTTCAGTGCTTTTCGAGCGTGTTGCTCGACGATCAGCGCTCCGACACCGAATTGATCGGCCGCACTACGAACCGCGCCAAGCAGCCGATCGACGATCATCGGCGCGAGCCCGAGTGAGAGTTCGTCGGCGAGGAGAATTCGGGGTCCGCGGCTCAACGCCCGGGCCAGCGCGACCATCTGCTGCTCGCCGCCCGAAAGCATGCCGGCGCGCACATTCAGTCGGGCCGTGAGCTCGGGAAACAGTTCGATTGCTGCGTCAACGTCGCCGCCGCCGATCCGCAGGTTGTCGCGGGTGGACATCTTGGTGAAGATCAGGCGTTCCTCGGTGACGAGCCCCACGCCCTGTCGCACCCGCTGGTACAGCGGGGTGAACGTGGGCACGTTGCTGAACATCACGATCCCGTCGACGGGCGCGAGCTGACCCGCGAGCGTGAGCAGCGTGGTGGTCTTACCGGCACCGTTGGGGCCGAGAAGGGCCACTACCTCGCCGGGTCGAACGATGAGGTTCACGCCCGAGACGACCTCGCGCCCGAGGTAACCCGCCTTGAGCATGCGGGTCTCGAGCAGGTGAGGGGTGTGCGTGCTCTGGAATGGGTTCGCATCACTCGTCATGCGTTCATTGCTCGTGCGGTCATTGCTCGTGCGGTCATTGCTCGTGCGGTCATTGCTCATGATTGTCACCTCCCACCGGCCACCGGCGTGGGCGTGCGAATATCGGCGACCTCGATGTCGGGTTCGTCATCGGACTCGCTGCCAAGGTATGCCGCGATCACCTTCGGATCGTTACGCACATGTTCCGGCGTCCCCTCGGCGATCTTCTTGCCGAAGTCAATAACGACCACTTGGTCACATACCCCCATGACGAAGTTCATGTCGTGTTCGACTACAAGGATCGCCATGCCCCATTCGTCGGCAAGCCGGCGCACAACTCGTGCGAGTTCGAGGCTCTCGACCGAACTGAGGCCGGCGGCCGGCTCATCGAGTAGCAACACGCTCGGGTGCATCGCTACCGCCCGGGCGATCGCCAACAAGCGCCGCTTACCGTAGGACAGGTCGCTCACCTCACGGTGGAGGTCCTCGTCTAACTCGAACTCCTCGATCGCTCGGACGACCTCGGGCCCGAACTTGGGGATGACCGGCCATACGAGGTCACGGAGGTAAGAGCCGAGGTCCTTCGGGTCGGCGGCGACACTCAGGTTTTCGAAGACTGTCGTGTCCTCAAACAGTTCGAGAGACTGGAACGAGCGTGCCATGCCCGTCTTTACCCGAGCCGCTGCGCCTAAATTCGAGATGTCCACGTCACCAATCGTGACCGTTCCGCCCGAGCGAGTAAAGCCAGTCAGCGCGTCGATCAGCGAGGTCTTGCCCGCACCATTGGGGCCGATCAGACCAGTAACGCGACCCGGTACGAGCGTGAACCCCACGTGGTCGACCGCTGCAACGGTGCCGTACTTTACGGTGAGGTCGCTGATGACGAGCGTCTTCGGGGCGACGCGCTGGTCGTGGCTCTCGTCGAGGGGTTCGGACACGTCGGACAGCTTGATGAAGTACGACTCACCGAACTTCTTGGTGCGTTTCATGAACCGAAACGTCTTGGCCCATTCGGCAGCGACGCCGTCGGGGTTATAGAGCACGACGAGAAGAATGGCGATACCGGTGATCAGCTGAAGGTACGCACCGACGTCGCCCCAGGTCGATTCGAGGACTTGTTGGTTGAAGCCAGCCGTGGCCATCATGCCCCCAACAAAGGCTCCGAGCACATGTCCGACTCCGCCGATCAGTGACAGGCCAGCGTAGGTGATCGAGGTGAAGTTCGTAAACGACTGGTAGCTGATCGACGTCAGGCGGAACGCGAGCAGGATGCCACCCAGCGCAGCGATCGCCGAGGCCAACGCGAACGCAAACAGCTTGGCGGCGACGATGTTGATACCGAGCGCTGCCGCCGCCCGTTCGTTGGTGCGCACTGCGATCAGGCGACGCCCGCTGCGCCCGCGGCGCACGTTGGCCACAATGACAACAGCAATGAGCGCCATGGCCAGCACGAAGATGCCGTACCGCTGCGGGTGCTTAATCGAGTTGATGTCGAACCCAAACAGACTCGGGTTGCCGACCGGGGTACCCTGCACGCCACCTGTGTAGTCACCGTTGTTGAAGAGCATCAGCTCGATCGCCGTGCCCAGGCCCAACGTGACGATCGCCAGGTTGATTCCGCGCGTTCGTACGGCCGGTAACGCAAAGAGCACTCCGAGTGGGACGGCCGCCGCGACGCCAGCGGCGAGTCCGAGTAAGAACGGGATGTGGTACACCGCAACGAGCCGGCCGGCGACCCAGGCGCCGAAACCGGCCATCGCATACTGAGCCAAGGACAGCTGCCCGGCGTAGCCGGTGACGACGACAATGGACAGCAACACGATCGAGGCACACAACGTGATCGTGATTGCGTCGACCCATTTTGTTTCCTTGGTGAGGATGAGGAACACGACGGCACCGCAGAGAAAGATCGTCCAGTCCCACGACATTCTCCCGTTGCCGATGGCCGGCAGCTTGCGCAGGAAGTGGTCGCGCATCGGGATTGAACGGCCCCGGAACACCAGCATGATGATGATCAATATGAACGGCAGGGACTTGTCTAGGCCTTGCTGATGCCAGAATCGCCCGACCAGCGTCTGGCCCATGCCGAGTATGTAGCCAGCCGCAGTGGCCACCGGAAACGACTTGAAATCTCCCACGAGAGCGGCCGCGAGCGCGGCCAACACGAGGCTTGTCATTGCGGTGATCTGAAGTGTCATCACTGGTACAACGAGGATTCCAGCGATGCATGCGACCGCCGATCCCAATGACCAGTTGAGGACGGCCACCTTGTTCGGCGACACGCCAACCGCGGCGGCTGAACGCTCGCTCTCCGACACGGCTTCGGTCTGGATGCCGAATTGCGATGAGCGGTAGAGCAGCCACAGCAACAAGGCCGAGCCGCAACCGATCGCCAGGAGAATCAGGCGGTCGGCCGTGATGCTGACGTTGCCATACAACGTGACCCGCCCGGTGGGCAGATGGCTGGGGACCTGGCGCGGTTTGGAACCGTAACGAATGACGGCGCCAGCCTGCACGGTAATCAGCACGCCGAGCGTCGCCAGCAGCTGCACAAGCGTGCTTGCTCGCTTTCGTTGCAGCGGCCGCAGGACGACCCAGTGGGTGAGCGCGCCGAGCGTTGCTGATAACAGCACCCCGAAGAACGATGCGACCCAAAAGTTTTGACCGTGTTCGTACTGCAGTTCGTACTGCAGAAACACACCGGCGATCGCGGTGGCTCCGAGCGAAAAGTTCAGCACGCCCGTTCCGCGATAGATGACGATCAGCCCTTGCGAAGCGAACGCGTAGAGGGCGCCGACACCCAATCCCAACAAGGCATATCTGATGACTTCGTTCATCGTCCCTTCCCCATCGGATTTCAGAGGCCGACTTCCCCAAGCGGCAAACATTACCTTAACCAGCGTTCAGGCCAATACGAAATCGTAGCTCAAGTTGTGTAGTGTGACCGTCGACGGGTGTCAAGGGGTGCCCGTGCAGTACTTACTTAGGGGGATTACATGAGTCCGTTCAGGAAGTCCATCGCACTTGTCGCGGTGCTCGGTTTCGCAGCCGCATCATGCGGCAGCGACAGCACGACCAAGGCACCGACGCCTACCGAGGCGGCACCAGCCAACTCGTCCAGCGACACAAAAGCGGCACCGAGTGG
>JAYTKG010000563.1:0-2244 GCA_043730435.1 Acidimicrobiia bacterium
ACCAGATGACCACCTTGTCACCCGCCTTGATGCGGCGGCCGTTCAATTCGGTGTCGCAGGTTGCGGTGCGTCGGAAGTGCATGGTGACAGTGCCCCAACGCAGGATCTCTTCGACGGCACGGCTTACCGTGTCCGTGTCGCCGTTGCCGATGGCGGCGGTGAGCCGCTGCATCTGATCGGGATGTTCAGCCAGCGCCTGCATGCCGTGCGCCATGGTGTAGCGAGTGGTGTCGTTGCCGGCTCCGACCAGGAGCACGAAGAAGTTCTTGAAGTCCCGCTCACTGAGTTGCTCGCCATCGATGGTCGGCGCCAGCAGATCGGTGATGACATCATCGGTCGGATGCTCGCGGCGCTTGATGGCCTGCTGCTCGGCATAACGGTACAGGTCGATACCCGCGGGGGACCGGAACGGCATGGCCGAAAACTCTTCCGTGTTCACCAGCCCGACCGGGTGTTCGGTCATGTCGGGGTCGAAGTTCCCGAGCAGGGCGTCGCCTCGCTCCACCAACCACGGGCCATCCTCATCGGGTACACCGAGCAGACGTCCCAACATGCGCATTGGTAGTTGCTTGGCGATGGCCTCGGTGAAGTCGAGCGTGGTTGTGGTGTTCATCGGGAGCGTCTCATCCACCACCGCGCGAGCCAGTAAGCGGATGCCGTTTTCGTAGGCCATGACTTCGCGCCGACTGAACGGCTTGGAGACCAGTCGGCGGTAGCGCGTGTGTTCGGGGGAGTCGTACTCCATCATGTTGCGGCGCGCCTCGAAGTCCGCCGGCTCCATCTCCTCCAGCGTGATGCCCTGCGCGCTGGAGAACGTTTTGGTGTCGCGACTGACGGCGAGCAGATCGTGATAGCGCGTAACCGCCCAGAAGCCGGAGCCGTCGGGCTCGTCCCACCATGACACCGGGTCGTTCTTGCGAAGCCGTTCGAACGTGGCATGCGGGAAGCCCGCCACGAACGTGTCGTGGTCAACGATGTTGGCGTCGGAGGGACCGGGAGCGGTGATGGTCATAACGATCCTTCCCTGCGGAGAATGATGTTCGTTTGGTACCTTACGACATTTGGCGTCGGGTCTGAACGGAATGTGGTCGTCGTTGACCTGCGTTTCGGTGGGCTTTGCGCGATGTTGCTACGAGCCCAGTTTAGATTGTCCGTTTCGTGGGTAGAATCTGCCCGAACAAGAAGGGGAGTATCCCGGGCATTCGTGCCAGTCCGATTCGTCAGCACGGCCTTCGGGCCCGGGTCGGATAGCTCGCTACGGCGAGTGGGAGAGACCTTCGGTCGCACCTCATACGTCACCGGAGATCTTCATGCTTCTTGCCGCATCGTCTTTCGTAAACCTCGACATTCAGCCCTGGATGTGGATTGGTCTCGCTGCGCTCATCAGCGTCATGTTGACCATCGACCTCATGCGTCACCGGGACGATCATGAAACGACGCCCAAAGAAGCGCTCGCCGAGACCGGCGTCTGGATCGCCTGCGGGCTCGCTTTCGCTGGCGTGGTTGCGTGGCAGTTCGGTGGTGCGGCATTCGGCGAATACCTCTCCGGCTACCTGATCGAGAAATCGCTCAGCGTGGACAACGTATTCGTGTGGTCGATCGTCTTTTCGTCACTGGCCATTCCGTTGAAGTACCAGCATCGCGTGCTGTTCTGGGGCATCTTCGGCGCACTCGCCATGCGCTTCGTGTTCATCTTCGTCGGAACCGCATTGATCGATCGGTTTTGGTGGTTGTTGCTGATCTTTGGGCTGTTCCTTGTCTACACCGGCCTGAAAATTGTCCGTCACCGCAACGATGAAGAGAACGAGGTGAAGACCACCGGCCTCGGATTGCTTCGACGCTTTATGCCCGTCACCGACACCATTGAGAACCACAACTTCTTCACTCGACTGAACGGTCGGCGAGCGGCCACGCCACTTCTCGCGGCGCTGGTAGTGGTGGAAATGACCGACCTACTGTTCGCGGTTGATTCGGTTCCTGCCGTACTCGCTGTCTCAAAGGAACCGTTCATCGTTTTTTCCGCCAACGCCTTCGCGATCCTTGGGCTACGAGCGATGTACTTCCTGCTGGCCAACGCACGAGAGCGCTTCCACTACCTATCGCACGCGCTGGGCGGCATCCTCGTTTTGGTCGGCATCAAGATGACCGCTAGCCACTGGATCCACGTGAACACGTACGTGTCGTTGGGTTTGATTCTTGCCATCCTTGTGGTCGCCGTGGTGGCCAGCGAACGCAAGACCAAAG
>JAYTKG010000564.1:0-8184 GCA_043730435.1 Acidimicrobiia bacterium
TCGCAGAACTCGCGACCGGGCCTGACGATCTGCTGCGAGAGTTCGCCGCTCGAGTCGGCCGCCAATGAAGCGCTCTCGCGATGGGCGCTGCGCGGGAGGGGACACCCCCGATCGCCTCCCACGACTGGCAATAGAGGGACATGGTGCGGAGCGATCCCGGGGT
This sequence comes from Acidimicrobiia bacterium, assembly GCA_043730435.1. Lineage (GTDB taxonomy): Bacteria > Actinomycetota > Acidimicrobiia > Acidimicrobiales > Ilumatobacteraceae > JANMCE01. The sequence continues at coordinate 164 of JAYTKG010000564.1, forward strand.
CGTGCGAGGTCGACGAGCGCCGCGGGCGCGACCGCGCTGCGTGTGCGTGATACGAGTGACGGTCCTGCGTTTCGACGGCGCCGAGGTTCGCCGGTTGCCGAGCGGCGACTGTGTCGTCGTCAGATGATGCCGGAACGCGTGTGGTGCTGGTCCAGCGGCGGTTCGGCGACGTGGTCGAGCCTTGGTGAGACGAACCTCTGGCTGATGGCCAGGCACTTCCGGCCCGGAGGCGTTTAGAGGTTCTTCTCCTCTGCGAGTCGCGTGGCGTAGTCGGAGAACTCTATGACCTTTCGGAACACGTCGGGATCCGCCGGCTGGGAGACACTGATGTCGATGTCGCAGCGTTCCCGCCAACAGAATCGATGAGGGAGTGCCACTTTGGATCGAGGTGAGCCTTGGCCCATTCGACACCCTCGCGCTTGGAGGTGATCCGTCCTTCGTGCAGCCCCTGAAGCGTTCGGCAGTAGTTCAGGACGAAGAAGGCCTGGTGAAAGCGGTTGTAGTGAGGTGATGACGACAGCACGCCCTCCTCGCGATCCCAGCCGCGTGTCAGCACCCGCTCCTGGTCCCAGCCTCGTATCGAGTTCCTGATCTCGTCTCGAAGCTCGTCCGCCGTGACCCCTGGAGCGAAGGACGCCGGCTCAGGTCCGAGCACGGTGACGCCCTTCTCCCGAAGGGTCCAGCGAGTCACGAGCGAGTTGTCGTGATCGGATCGCTCAGGGTGGCTTCCGTTGAAGTACCAGAGCAGCCTGTCGGCGAGCGGACTTCGACTTGTCGGCCCGAATGGTGACGACAGGGTCTGGAGCTTTGCCATCGTGAAGAACGAGTACTCGAGATGCGTTGGCCACGTGTCTTCTCGCGCGAGGTAGCCGGAATGAGCGGCGCGAACCCCGTCGAGCTCCTCATTGCTGAGTTCTTCGTTGTTCACGACCATGAAGTCGACGTCACTCGTCGCGTCGAAGTCGCCCACTGCAAGCGAGCCGATCAAATACATCCCGACGAAGTTGCTCGTGCACGCGCGCTGCAACGCGTACCCATGCTCGATCAGCAGTTCATCAAGGCGAAGGAAGGGCGTGAGCTTGCCGGACCTCGTCCTGGTCGAGGGGTCGAAGACCATACGCCAAGCCTATGGGAGCCTGAACGCCCCTGACCGAGTTCTGACCGGTCAACAGTCGACGGCTCGCGCACACGTCCCGCGCACCAAGCCGGCCCGCCCGGCTTCGGCCCGAGCAGCTGAGCGCGACTCCTGCTGGTCAGTTCGCCCGGACGACCGCCGTGGGTGGGCGCGATACGAGCGTGGCAGTCGGACGCCGGCCGCGCTGCAACTCGCCGGGTCTCGGGTGGCCCAACGTCGGCGACGGGCCGCACACTTTCGGCATAATGCGGTGGGTTGACGACGCGATGGCCGTGCGTTGCAGCGCCTGGGTCGGGTTGATCTGGTCGACGTGGATGGCCGTGCGCAGCTCGTGTGGGCTCGAAGTAGTGCGGGGGTCGGGTCCTGTCGGATCTGTGTCGGCGGTCGATAAAGACGTCGTGTCGGCGTCGTCAGTTGGTGCTCGTGACGGCCCGGCGGACTTGTTCAGGTGTTGTGTCGAGTTCGCGGAGTAGTCGTGGGATGATGCCGACCTCGGCCGTGATGATCGCCTCGAGAACGGTTCCGTTGGTGATGCGGCGCCCCAGGTGACTATAATAGTAGTCATGTCTGAAACATTGCCGCTCGCGAACGTCAAGTCGAAGTTCTCAGAAATGGTTGACCGAGTCGAGCACACACACGACCGGATCATCGTTACCCGCAACGGCCGTCCCGCTGCCGTGCTCATCAGTCCCGACGACTTGGCGTCGCTCGAGGACACGCTCGAATTGCTGTCCGACCCCGACGCCATGCAACAACTCAGCGAGTCGCGACAGGCGTATGCCTCTGGCGACTTCGTGACTGGCGAAGACCTCCGCCGCCGCTACCCCGCCAAGTGAGCGCTGAGGAGCCGGGCTACACGCTGCGCGTCACCGGTCCGGCCGAACGACAACTCAACCGGCCATCCGAAGGCACCGCAGCGGCCATCGTCGAATTCATGCTCGGCGCGCTGGTTGATAACCCGCATCGACTCGGGGGCAGGCTACAACGCGAGCTCGCCGGCCTTCGCTCCGCTCGACGCGGTGTCTACCGAATCGTTTACGAGATTGACGACACCGGGCACCTGGTGATCGTCTACCGCATCGAACATCGCGCCACGGCCTATCGGCCCCGCTGATCGGGAGCGCCCGTGCGCGACGGGCACTTGAACCCGCGGAGCGTCACGCCGTCGATCCGTGTGGAGCCCTGCTTGGCGCGTCCGGCTTCCGGGTCTACTCGGCACTGCCTGGCGTGGATTTCGAGTTAGGTATGATCACACATGTGATAAGATAATACTAAGATAATACTGTGGCTACTACTCGGATCACCGTGACGTTGGAAGAGTCCGTGGCCGCGGAGCTGCGCGACAAGGTCCCAGCGGGTGATGTTTCGGCGTTTGTCCTCGCTGCTATTCGGGATCGCCTCAGGGTCGATCCGGTGCAGGCGCTGTTGCAAGATCTTGATCGGCTGTTTGGCCCATTGACCAACGATGACAAGGCCCAGGGGGAGGCGTGGTGGAACGAGACCGAGCAACACTTGTACTCGACTCAGGAGCGCTGATTTCCTTGAGTCGGGGAAACGTGCAAACGAGAAGTCGGGTCGAAGCTGCGCGGCGCAATCAGGCATCGATCGTTGTTCCGGTAGTCGCCGTTGCCGAAACCCACCGGGGTTCTGGGCCTCGCGAAGCAACGCTACATCTGGCCCTTGCCCGGCTTGACCCGCCTCGGCCATTGGTTGACTCGACCGCCCGATTGGCTGGTGTGTTGCTGGCCGAAAGTGGGTCGTCGTCAACGATTGATGCCCTCGTGGTCGCCGAGGCCATTGAGTTGGCACCATCCGTGGTCTTGACCAGCGATCCAGACGACCTGCGCCAAATTCTTGGGAATCGACGTAATGTTCGCATTTCGGCACTCTGACCCGCACGTCCCCGACCATTCGTTTGTCGGGTCGGCCGGCAGTTTCGATCAGAGGGTTTTCTCCGGTGAGTTGGGACGCTTCGGCGAATCGAGGTCGGGTTTGATTGGCGACGAATCCGTCTGCTTGGTCTCAAGAATTAGACATGTTAGAACATGTCATGTTGAAACATGCTAAATTCGGCACATGATCGATAAGCCTTCGGGTCTCTTTGCACGAACGCGCGAGTGGGATGCCCTTTCACGGTTCGTCAAACAGATGCCTGGGGCGGAGCCGAGGCTCGGGCTGATGTACGGTCGGCGCCGCCAGGGGAAATCGCTGTTGGCGATGCAGCTGTGCCAGGCGGTCGGTGGGTTCTATTGGTGCGCGCTCGAAACCGAGTCCGATGTCAACTTGGTCTCCCTTGGCCAGGCGTGGTCGGCGCATACAAAGCAACCAGGTGCTATCCGATTCGCCGATTGGAATGAAGCATGCAAGGCGCTGCTCGCTTCGGCCGCCTCAGGGTACGGCCCGGTCGTTGTTATCGATGAAGCTCAGTATGTCATCGCCAAGGAACCCGTGCTGCCTTCGTACCTCCAACAGCTTCTCGGTCCGGCCGGTATCGGCGCGGCGTCGGGTGGCACGCGCCTGCTGCTGTGCGGATCGGCTTTTGGGGACATGCGCAAACTGCTCGATGGCAAGGCGCCGCTTCGAGGTCGTGCCGTGCTCGATCTGGTTGTCCAGCCGTTTGACTATCGGACAGCGGCCGCTTTTTGGGGGCTTGCCGGCAATCCTCGAGTCGCTTTTGGTTTGCACGCGCTCGTTGGAGGAACGCCGGCTTACCTTCAGCTCGCCGACGGCGACACCCCGGGAGTCGATGGTGATCTCGATGCGTGGGTGGTGCGACGCATGCTCAATCCGGCTTCCAGCCTGCACCGAGATGGTCGGATAGCGGTGGCCGAGGACGCGCAGCTCGGGGACCGCCAGCTCTTCTGGGGACTGATGTCGGCGGTAGCTGATGGTGCGCGCCGATGGAGCGATTTGCAGGAAACGCTCGGGGTTCCCCGCGGTTCGCTGCAGCACGCTCTTGCAACCGCGGTCGACACGACTTGGCTCATAAGGGTTGACGATCCATTCCGCCAGAATCGAGCCGTTTACGAACTCGCCGAGCCAATGGTGAGGTTTCACCGCCTGGTCATCGAACGACATCAGATCCGATTGCAGACGCGTCCGGCTCGTGAAGTCTGGGTTGACGTCCGGCCCGATGTTGCAGCCCGGATTAATGCGCCTCATCTCGAACTACTTGCTCGGGAGTGGCTGATTGCCTACGCAAGTCGCGAAACGGTGGGAGGAATCGTCAATGAGGCGGGCCCAACTGAGATCGCCGGAGTCGGGCAAATAGACCTTGCGGCCGTTGAGTCAACGGCAGTTGGTGGTCGGCGTCCGCTACTGATCGGCGAGGTGAAAGCAACGGCCGACCGGGTCGGGCGCAAGGTGCTTGAGCGACTCGACAATGCTGCGGCGGGTCTTGGTGACGTACGCCGCGTGCTCGTGAGTCTCTCAGGCTTCACGACGGATCTTGAACGCGTCGCCGCCCGCCGCTCCGACGTTGAACTCGTCGATATCCATCGGCTCTACCACGGCGAGTAGTGGGAACGGGCGCGCCGTCATGCGGGGTGAAATACGAAGTTGTACGGGTTCTTGACCAGCTGGCCGGCGAGGTCTGAGTCGCTGAGGAGCCCGGGTTGCGTTGGCGGTAGGCAGCACCTTGCGCCCGCCAAGGTCGAGTGAGGTGAGCACGGCCATCCCGGGGTCCGGCGTTCGTGATGTGCCGAAGGTTTCGACGGCGGTGTCAATGGCCAATGGTTGCTGCCGTCGGCGCGCCACCGCGGTCGAACGATGTGGCAAAGTATACACAAAGTGTACCTATCGAGGGGGTGCACTTTGTGGCGTGACAAATACACTTTCGGCTCTGTTGCTGCGACTCAGGCTCAATGGCAGCGAAGATCATCGCTCCGGTCGCTCCGGTCGCTCCGGTCGCTTCGAGAGCTCGGGTTGCGGCCTAGGCGTCCTGTGGCAACGCAGGTCGTGCGCTCGTCGGACCGGACAACATGTCGTTGGAGCGGATGGGTTCGAACCCGGCGCTGAGGTAGAGATGCCTGGAAGCCGGGTTGTTGGGTTCGAAACAGATCTTGATGCGCTCAGCCCCGGCGGCCACGAGTAGGTCGATACCGTTTGTCAGGACGTGTCGGGCGAGGCCTCGGTGCTGGTGATCGTCTTCGGTGCGTACTGGCTCGACAACCCCAACAGCGGTCTCCGGGTCGTACCAGAACAGTCCGTACGCGGCGACCTGATCGCGGCTGTCGTACACGACCAGATCGAGGCCGGGGCGATAAAGCGAGGTCTGCTGCAGCCGAGATTCGGGATCGCTGTGGTTGCGCTGGGCATTGGCCATGTGATGCGGGCGGTCGACGACCTCGATGCGACGGCGCAACAGGTATCCGTCATGCAGCGGGCTGATCCCCGGTCGCGAGCTCGCTGCCAGCCACGTCTCAACGAGTCCGCCGCCTTCGTCGATCGTGAAGTCGCGTCCGAGGAGGAAACTGCGAAGGACGCTGTCGGCTGAGTCGACTTCGAGGGTCACCGACTCGATACCTGTTTCGCAGGCATGGGCGAGTCCGCACTCCATCACGTGAACGGTCCAGTCAGGTGTCGAGTCGGGCATCATGATCAGATCGAGCTGCGTTTCATAACCGAATGCCGTGGCGATCACAGCGGCAACCGGGAGGCCCTGTTCGTCGAACCAGAAGAGCTGGCCGAGCCCGTCGGTCGACCGCGAGGTCTGCGCCCACCACCAATGCAGCTCCGCTGCTTCGTACAACCCAGCTGTTGGATGAGCACCGCGAATCCGGTGCAACAGCGTGGTAACCGCGTCAAGATACTCAAGACCGATTCGGTACTCCTGTCGTGGTCCTTGCATCACCGCAACACTAGAGCAGCCGCTGACGGCGGTGTTCTCGTACAAGACATGTAGGAACCCGTATGCCAGAGTTGGGTCATGTCTATCTATGACCCCGCCGCGATAGCTGCTTCTCGTGACCCATTCGACTTCCACGAGTTCGCGCCGTTCAACGGCGGCTCGTTCGCCGTGTTCCGAGGCGATGGCGTCGATGCGTCGGACTGGGAGATCCACCGAGACACCGACGAGTTCCTCTTCGTTATTGCTGGTTCAGTCACCGTGGAGATCCTCACCGATGACACCAGCACAGATATCGACCTTCGCCAAGGGCAGTTCGTCGTCGTGCCAAAGGGGCTTTGGCACCGTCATCGCAACATCGTTGACCTGGTAGAGCTATATCTCACCCCCGGCGAAAGCGAACAGTCCGACGCCGACGATCCCCGTCGCCCGTGAACCCGCGTCCCAGAATGACCGTCGAAGAGTTACGAAATTTTGTTCTCTCGCTCGATGGCATGGAGGAACGTTCGCACCACCGCAACCCGACTTTAGGCTTGGCGGCAAGATCGTCGTCAACCTCGACGAGGCCGCCCAGTCGATCACGATCAAGCTGCCCCTCGATGATCAGGCCGCGCTGCTTGAGAGAGGCGGGCAGGGGTTCTCGGCACCGGGCGGTTGGGCGAAACATGGCTGGACGACGATTTCACTTCAACATGTCGATGCTGACGAGGTACAGGAACTGATCGTCGAGACGTACGAACGCGCGGTGTTCTGAACGTCTCTGAGCCTACTGAGTCGGGGACAAAGCCCTTCGCGCGCGAGCTCACTCCTTCAGTTTGAGCGGCTCGAATCCTTGCGGGCCATACAGGCTGACGCTCAACGTGCGCAGCCAGCTGTGACCATTCCAGCGTCCGAGCGTGCCGTCATCACGGCCGCTCATTTCGCATGTCCGCTCAGCCTTGTCCTCCGCGTCGCGGACGATCGTCGACATTGCTTCTTGAACCTGTGGGTCGCTGATCGTGGAGTGAAAATAGAAGCGCAGGCCACCGAACTTCTCCTTGATCTGAAGCACCGTGTAGTTCGGGTCGAGTTCCGCAAGCCGCTCATCCGCCTCGGCAATGAGTTCGTCCCACCCGGCGTCAGTCGACAGCACCGTCCCGGCAAGCGCTCCCATGCGGGCAACCAGCGCCGCCAATACCTGCGAGTCACGTATCGAGCGCGGTTCCGAGTAGATCATCCCGCAATCCTCGCGTAAGAACCGGCGGCAAACGCGCCGAGTTTCGACGAGTTGCGCGGCCCGACCACCTCGGGAGCAACGAGACGCGACAGGACATTCGATTGAATTGTTCGGTGGAGACAACCAGAACCCTGCGCCGAACTTCGTCATTGAGGTCGGCGTGGTACACGTTCCGGCTCGGATCACCTGAGGCGATCAAATGCAGCGTCGATGGCGGCCTCTTCGGCGCGGATCTGCACGCGCTCTTGCGCCAGGTACCGGCAACCGGGACACTTATCCGCACAGGATTCTCAGCACGCCATTCATCGGGGCGCCCGGCACCATCTCCTCCGAGACTTACCTTTGCATGGGACCCCTTGACTCGAAGGCCGAGGCCGAGAGCGTGTTGTCCTACCTGTCGTGCCGCTTGGTTCGGTTCTTGATCCTGTTGCACAAGCCTTCGCAGGACACCACTCGCAAGGTCTACACATTCGTACCGGTCCAAGCGTGGACAAAGCCATGGACGGATCAGGACCTCTATGCGAAATACGGTTTGACTGATAGCGAGGTCGCCTTCATCGAGCGGGTTGTCCGTCCGATGGATTTGAGTGGTTCGGATAGTGAGTAGGTCGATCGAGGAGATCCTCACGCCGAAGCCGGAGGCGCGGCTTCGGATCTACGCCTGGATGCCGAACGATCCGCCGGCCGCCTATGTCGGTCTGATCAAGGTGGGGCAGACCACGCGGCCCGATGTGAACGTCCGCATCAAGCAGTCCCAGGGGCAGATGCAGCAGGCCTACACATTGCATGTCGACGCTGTCGCCGAGCGCGTTGACGGCTCGATC
>JAYTKG010000565.1:0-9651 GCA_043730435.1 Acidimicrobiia bacterium
GGCCCAACGAGCCTCCCTGCGTAATTGAGCACGATGGTTGTACATCCCGCTTACCGCCGCGAACGACGGAACGGCCAGCCCGGTACCGAGAGCGCCCCATCCCATGCCGACAATCTCGAACATCCCGAACGTCACCACCCCGACCGCCACCACGCCGACGACAGCGCCGATCGCAACTCGTTCCTCCAACCGCAGCCGCGGCGCGAACCACGTGGTCAGACCACAGCCTGCGACGACTATCACGATCAGGACTGCCAGACTTTGCACCATCACTACCAGTATCGCCCACCCGACCCCGCAAGGCTGAGTTGCAGCCCGCGAGCAAGCGTCCTCTCGGCCATGTCTAGCCCATTCATATTCGGGGTAGCTCAACGACGTGTCCGTACTCTCACCCCTGCAGCGGGCCGTCTTCGCCGGTGCGGCTGGAACATTGGCGATGGACGCCCTGTCGTACAAGCGTTACCGGAGCCAAGGCGGTACTTCATCGTTCATCGGCTGGGAGGTCGGCGACCCGTCCCAGACATTCTCCGAAGCCGGAGCCGCAGCGGAGTTCGCAAGTGAGATGGCGTCGCGGTTGCATATCGAGCTGCCGACGTCGTCGGTGCGGTTGGCGAACAACATCGTTCATTGGACCACCGGGCTCGGATGGGGTGTGGCTCACTCCGTACTTCGCACCGTCACCCCGCTGGCAACGGTTACCTCGGGCGTGGCGACGGGGGCTGGCGCGTTTGCGACCTCGTATGCCGTGTTGCCCCGCCTTGGCATCTACAAGCGGCTGTCAGAATACGACGGCGAAACGCTCTGGCGAGATCTATCGGCTCACCTCGTCTTTGGCGCCACCGTCGGCGTCACGGCCGGGCTCCTTCGTTCCGTTCACGAGTCACTGAAAGCGGTTACAGAACGCACCTGAGCCGATTGGCGCCAAGAGCACCGGGTTCGGCCCTGGTCGTCATGGCATTGACGGGACTGATCTGCATCGCATTTTCAGCACGGACTCTTGGCTTCGACGAGCAAAACCTGCACGCGGCGGGAATGCGATCCTGCGTCAGATGTTTGCGCAAGGTGATCTTCGGGTACGGGGTATCTATGGATGAATTTCGCAGCGACATTGAAGCCCTACGAGCGAACGCCCGCGCCCAACTGGACTTGGGTCCGGTAACCGATGCGTACGGGGCTGACCGACAGCGGGTTGTCGCTGTGCTCAATGAAGCGTTGGCGACGGAACTCGTCTGCGTATTGCGATACAAGCGTCACTACTTCATGGCCGAGGGCATCAACTCTGCACCGATCGCCGCGGAGTTCCTGCAGCATGCCATTGAGGAACAAGGCCATGCCGATCAGATCGCAGCGCGGATCGTACAACTGCAAGGTGAGCCTGATTTCAACCCGGCGACGCTTGTGGAGCGAAGCCATGCGGAGTACCAACCGGGTGGCGACCTGGTCGACATGATTACCGAAGACTTGGTGGCCGAGCGGATTGCGATTGCTAGCTACAACGAGATCGCGCGGTGGTTGGGTGATAACGACATCACCACCCGGCGACTGATGGAATCCATCTTGGCCGTAGAGGAAGAACACGCCGATGATCTGCTTACATTCCTCAAACAAATGAGTGCAACGGTCAACCACCCGTGACCCCGGGCCAATCACGAAGTAGCGCACATCCCTCGATCATTTGGGGCGGGATGCTTCAAGCGGGGGTTGATCGCGACGTGAAGAATCCGTTGACCGCGAACTCGACACGGCGGTTGAGTTGTCGACCCTCTCTGGTGGTGTTGTCGCCAATGGGCTGATCGGGTCCCTTGCCAATGACCTCGATGCGATCAAGCACATTCGCGTCGCTTTTGCCGATCTGCGTTCGGGCGACGGTGGCCCGAGTGAGTGCGAGTTGCTCGTTGTAGTCCTGGCTGCCGACATTATCGGTATGACCAACGATGGTGAGGGTGACATCGGGGTTCAACGCCAGGAATGCTGCCCACAGCGTGAAGCCGAACTCTGATTCACGTGGGATGTTTACGCCACCTGACTTGAAGAGCACCGAGTTGTTGCCCAATCGGACCGGCACGCTGCCAACGAGCGGCACGGTGGGGTCGATCACCAATTCGTCGACAACGAACTGTTCGCCAAGGATGGGGACCATGCGCGCGACGACGTTGTCCGCGACAGCCCGCGACGGTACGGTGCCCCGCAGATAGAGAATATCGTTCTCGTACAGCGCGTTCGGCCAGACCTGACCGCCAGGAAAAGCCGCTTGGGGTAGGCCCGACAGCACCTCAAGGGTTGCTGGCGGCACCGTCGTTGTCTGCGTGTCGATAGCGGCGCTGGTTGGAGTTGCGACTGTTGTTGTCGGCTCGATTGGCTCGATTGGCTCGATTGGCTCGGTCGACGCACTTGCCGCTGCGGACACTGTTGACGCCGTTGACGCTGTTGAGTCGGTTACTGCGCTGGTCGGCGGCGGGCCGACAGTCGATACGCCCGAGTCGGTCAGCGGTGCTGACTGGGACGATGCCAAGGTCGGAGTTGCGGCGGCGGCTTCGCCACCGCTGACATCGTCGTTGGCTTGCGTCAGCGCGTAAGCGCCGCCACCTCCAGCGAGGGCCACGACCGTCGCCGCTGCAAATATTCGACGCCGCCGCCTTTGGTGCTGGTGTCTCGACGACGCACGCCCGATCAGTGCGGCTTGCCGCAGAAAGTCATCTACCTGGTTGTCGTGGCCGGGCTGCATAGGAACACTCATTTCATTCTTTCCCAACTTTCTAACTCGGAAAATTGGGACGTCGCGCCGGTGTTGCGCAGGTGATGCAAAACTTGACCATCAATGGGGACATAGACCTACGCCGAGCACATTGCGGCCGTCACACAGCCAAACTGGTGAGGGCCGCAATTGTCGGCTCCGGCTCCGGCTACTTGCTGGCGGCGGCTAACGCGTCGATCAAACCCGTGCCGTAATACGAGTTTCGGCCGTTCCCGCCCGTACACGCCACGATGTTGCCGTTGCCATCGAAAACGTATGGCCCGTCAACCGTTGGGCATGGTCGCGGCTGGGCGGTCGAGCGAAGGGCGGCTGCCACCGCCGCGGGGCTCCATCCCGGATGCATCTGCTTGATCAGAACGGCGACACCAGCGGCGTGGGGTGACGCCATCGACGTCCCGTCGATCGCGACGTAGCGCGCGCCGTGGTCGATAACCGTCAGACCCGGGAAGAACTGATCGAAGAAGTCATAGGTTGGGTAGATCCCTCCCGGTGCGGTCTCTGTCGAGGACGCCGCTGCGAGGACTGAGTGCTGAGGCACGACGCTGCCACTGCCGACCAGGTCACCGCCCGGCGCCGCGACATCAATCACGCCTTGACCGATGGTCGAAAAACCCGAGATCCCGAACGGACCGGTCGCGGAGACGGTGATGACCCCTGGGATCTCAGCGGGTGCGACACGGCAATTGTTGTGCACGAGACGGGTCTGAGCGGCGTCAGGTGGCCAATCGGGGCTGATTGTATCGACCGTGGGATGACGAAGGTCGGACGATTCATTCCCGGCCGCGGCTACAACGACGACGCCCCGTTGTTGTGCGTAGCGCACGGCTTCGACCATCGACTTGTACTGTGCGCGCTGGGCCGCATCGTTGCCGCAGTAGTACAGGTACGGATCGGCGAACAGGCTGAGGTTGATCACGTCGAGTCGCTGCTCACCGGCGTAACGGATTGCAGCAGCAACCGACTTCACGAAGCAGTAGCCCACATAGGAACAGACTTTCAAGGCGACGATTGTTGCCTCCGGTGCGACACCAGCAATCCCGACGCCGTTTACTGGCGCAGCGATCGTCGACGCCACGTGCGTACCGTGGGTCCCGAGATCTTGGACCGCATCCTTGTTCGAACAGATCCCGTTGCCCACTTCTTGCGGAAGTGCAACCGGATCGTCGCTAAAGATGAACGAGCAGGACAGATTCAGGTCGAGGTTCGGGGCGATGTCCGGATGAAAGCGATCGACACCGGAGTCGAGCACACCCACGCGGACGCCTCGTCCCGTCGCGATTCGATACGAACCGGTGGATGTCGCGTGGATCTGGATCATGTCCCACTGGCACGCAGCCAAAGGTTCGCTGGACGCCGCAGCCCCGCCGGTGACTGGAGCAAGCACTGCCGCGCACATCGCTGCTGCATCGGACGGGATCTGCGCCGCCGACGTTGAACTTGTTGGCAAGACGATTGTCGTCGTGAGAGCGACGATCGCCCCGATTGCTCCGATAAACCTTCGATTAAACCTTCGATTTCGCATATTTACCTCCATAGCCTCGGCGGTCGAGTCCGACGGACCCCCCGGTCATTCGATTCGACGACCATAACCGAACGTTTTTGCCGGGTGCGTCCAATCGCGCCAAAGGAAGTTGCTCAAATGCTTGGCGTGAGATAGGGCGATACCGATCGCTGGCTCCAGGCCGCTGGTTTCGCGCTCCTGGCGGCGTTCGACGAACCTCATTTCGCGATCGTGCTTCCAGATCTCTCAACTGACAATTGCGCGCCCTGATCGAAGTTTCGACGGTCCGATCCCAAACCCGGCGCGCGGCCGAGACGATTAAAATAGGCCCCACCGGGCAATGATGCGGCAGACTTCATCGCCATGTGCTGTGAATCGGGGCAATGGTTGTAGTTTGGCGGGCCTGGACTGTTGAGCGTGCGCGAGATTTTCTGGGCGCAACGCGAGGAACTGCATTCGTGGCGTAAACGTTGCGGCGTCGGCGGCTCGCCGCACGGGCAGTCGCCTAATACAGGAGGTTGAACTATGGGTGTTTCGTCACTGTTCGATGTTGAGGGCAAGGTGTACGTCATCACCGGGAGCACATCGGGGATCGGGTTAATGATGGCACGTGGTTTGGTCGAGGTCGGGGCCACGGTGGTGGTCACAAGTCGAAAGGCGCAAAATTGCGCCGCCGTCGAGGCCGAACTGTCCCAGATCGGTAACTGTGTGGCGATTCCATCGGACGTGTCCAGCGAGGAAGGCTGTCGGGCGTTGCGCGACGCTGTCGCGGACCGCTTTGACAGCGTGCATGCGCTGGTTAACAACGCTGCGAACACTTGGGGAGCGCCGCTTGCTGAGCACGACACCAAGGTCTGGAACCGAGTGTTCGACCTCAACGTGGCCGGCTCGTTCCATTGCATCAAGTTTTTCCAACCTCTGCTCGAGGCCGCTTCAACACCCGACGACCCGAGTCGCGTCATCAACTTCTCGTCCGTGACCGCCTTGGCCGTACCCGAAGACGAGACGTACAGCTACACCGCATCGAAGGCCGCGATCCTGCACCTGACCAAGCATCTCGCGCGCAGACTTGCGCCGAAGATCACGGTGAATTGCATCGTGCCGGGCGCGTTTCCCTCACGGATGATGAAGGCTGCGTTCGAAGCAAAGGGTGATGAAATTGCGGCGCTTGCACCGATGCAGCGCGCCGGTCGTCAGGACGACGCGGTTGGGGCGTTGATCTACCTGACGTCGCGAGCGTCCTCCTGGGTGACGGGCGAGCATCTTGTCGTGGATGGTGGCACCGTGAACTGTGTTTCCTCGGGCAGCTCCGAGTAACTAACGGCTGGTGCGATCGTGGGTCATTCCTCGCTTGGAAATGGTGCCGACGCGACCGTTGCCTGTCGAGACTCACGTTCGTAGCAACGGATCGTTTCTGCGAGACTGGACGCCGATCGCCGATCAGAAGGAGTAGCACAGATGCGTGTCGTTGTATACGAGTTCATGAGCTTGGACGGTGTCGTGCAGGCACCCGGAGGGGCAGAAGAGGACATCGATGGCGGGTTCGCCCATGGTGGCTGGTCGATACCGTATTTCGATGTCGACGCTATGGGGCCGGTCGTCGGCGGGTCGATGGACAACGCCTCCGGTTTGCTGTTTGGTCGGCGGACGTGGCAGGGGATGGCGGCGGCGTGGCCGGAACGTGCCGGTGATCCTTACGCCGATCAAATGAATGCAATCCCCAAGTACGTGGCGTCTCGAACTCTCACCGAGAGCGAGATGGTGTGGAACTCCACGCTGCTTGACGCGGGTGACGCGCTCGGCAACATCGCGTCGCTGCGTGAGCAGTCCGGTGGTGATTTGGTGGTGTGGGGGAGTGTCAGCCTGGTCCGGGCCATGCTGTCCGCCGGACTGGTTGACGAGTTGACAGTGATGATAGAGCCGATCCTGCTCGGTGGAGGCAAGCGGATCTTCCCCGACGACGGCACCGCCCGACCGATGCAACTCATCAGCTGCACTACCGCAGGTACCGGAGTGCAGATCTGCACCTATCAACCTGCGATGACCTGATGACGTGAAATGGACCAAACCAACAGGCAGCGTGCAATGGCATCAGATGGTTGAGCTGACCCCAGATCGGCGAGTTCCGCAGCAGGTGCTGGCGCTCGGGTACCGCGACTACCGCTGGTTCTGGGGTGCGAGTGTGGTCTCTAATACCGGCTCGATGATGCATATGGCGGCGCTCAATTGGGTGGTTGCCGACCTGCACGGCGTTACTGCGGCGACGATTATCGCTGGCATCGGCGTGATCCCGATGGTGATCTCGTCGCCGATTGGTGGTTCACTCGCCGATCGCTTCGAGCGCCGCCGCGTGTTCCTGTGGGCATTGTGGCTGCAGATGTTCGCAGCTGGCTCGCTCGCCTTCGCCTATCAAGCGGGCTGGACAGGACTCCCGACGTTCGCCGCATTGTCGGTCGGCGGAGGCTTTGTCGGAGCGATCGGCTCACCAGTGCAGCAAGCAATCATCACCGATCTCGTCCCGACGTCGGCGATGCGCAATGCCTCGGTGCTCAACTCGACTCAGTTCACCGTCAGCCGATCCCTCGGCCCCACCCTGGCCGGGTTGTTGATTGGAACGGTCGGAGCGTCGAAGGTGTTCTGGGCGAACACGATCAGCTTCGCCGTGCTCATCGTCGCCCTCCGCGGCATGACGAAGCGTCCGGCACCGACTCGATCGGCGGACTCCATTGGTTACCTCGCGGCGTTTTGGTCCGGCTGTCGATACTCGGCGAGACACCCGGGCCTCAGGGTCGCAATGATGGCCGGGTTCGTCCTGGCGTTCGTGACCGCGCCGCTGCAACTCAACGGCCAGGTGATCGCGCGCGAAGCCTTTGACGCAGGACCAACCGCCTTCGGCCTGCTCGTCGGCGCATTCGGCTACGGCTCGCTGGCCGCTGCCATCGGCGTTCTGGCCTTCGATCGCGGATGGAGTCACCGAGCGCTCATCACCATCGGCCTTCCATTGCTTGCCGCCGGGTTGTATGGACTAGCGGTGGCACCGGTCGTGGCGCTGGGGATCGTTGCCAACGCCGTGGTCGGCGCAGCGTTCATGTTGGCGATGTCGACGACCATCTCGGCTGTGCACGCACTTTGTGACGACGAATACCGTGGTCGGGTGATGAGCGCATGGCTGATCCTGTGGGGTCTCGCCGCCCCACTCGGCATCATGCTCACCGGCCTCACCAACGTGATCGGGATCCGGTGGGTGCTGACCATCGATGCGACGCTTGTCCTGGTGTTCTTCGCGATGACCCGGCTCCGCGGTCGGCTAGACCTGCTTGACCCGAAATCGAGTTGATGTCGGCTGTCGTGTGCCCCATACACTCAGGTTCGTGGCTACCAAGAATCGGGCAAGCGGCGGTGCAAGGCACGATCAATGCAACGCCACCGTGACAGCGATTCTTGACGTCGCGGCAGAGATGCTGGAGAGTGCGGGACTCGACGGCCTGCAGCTACGCGAGGTTGCTGCCGCGGCAAAGGTGTCGCTGAGCACCGTGTACAAGTACTTCCCGTCGCGCGACGACCTCGTCGTTGCCGCCGTGGAAGACTGGATGGCTGCGAACGTGTATCACCAGTTGTCGCCTCCCCCCGACACCGGCCACCTCGCCGACGACCTGGTGGCCTTTCTCCGAGAGTTTTTCGCTCCGTGGGCGGCACATCCCACGATGCTGACGGTGTTCTTGCAAGCCTCGTTGCTCCCCGGTGGCGATCGACTCCCGACGCAGGGTTTCGACGCCGCCCGTCTGGTCGGCGCGGGTCTCTTCGCCGGATACGACGCTGACTTCACCGTCGATATGCAGACCATTCTCGGGCTGCTGACCGAGGGTTTGATGAACCGCTTCTCGGCGGGGCAGATCGACATGGATCAGATCCTCGACATCTATGAGCGCGCCGTTCGTCGGCTCACGGCGACTCAGCGAGCGGAGCCTCTCAGGGCATGATGGTCACCAGCCTTGACTACGTTGAGGAGTTGTTCCTGTCGTTCTTGGAAGATCGCCGCTGCGAGCCGAAGCAAGATGTTCTCATCTTGCGGAGGATCCGGCGCTGCAAGACCGGCGACGCGACGACCGTGGATCTGCTCAACAATTTCATCGAGGAGTGCTTGCGGAGGAGCATCTAACGTGCACGAGCAACAAACCAACCTCAACAACGTCGACCCCACGTCGGCACACCGAACGGAGTCCTCAGCATGACGCTCAGCCCATCACCGCGCCCAAGACTGCGTGTGGTCCAGTGGGCCACCGGCAACATCGGAACTCGTTCGCTACGCCACGTCATCGAGCATCCTGACCTCGATCTCGTCGGCGTCTTTGTTCACGACCCGGCCAAGGTCGGACGCGACGCAGGAGCGCTTACGGGGCTCGCTCCGAACGGCGTCGTCGCGACCGATCAACTCGCCGACATTCTCGCGCTGACGCCCGACTGCGTGATCTACATGCCGCGCCACGCGGACCTCAATGTCATCTGCCAACTCCTGGCTGGCGGCAGCAACGTCGTCACGACCACCGGCGTCGGTGCGCACGCGGCGAGCATGGATTCCGATGCCCGCGAACGAATCGAAGCGGCGTGCCGTGAAGGCTGCTCGTCGCTGCATGCCACCGGCAGCAGCCCCGGGTTTATCACCGAGACCCTGCCGCTCGCGCTGATGTCGATTCAGCGGCGACTCGACCGGATCACCATCGACGAGTTCGCCGACCTGTCACGGCGAAACTCGCCTGACCTGCTCTTTGATGTGATGGGCTTCGGCAAGCCTCCGACGGAGATGCTGGAAGGCCGCGCCGACCACCTGGGCGGTAGCTTCGGGCCATCGCTACGCAACCTTGCCGACACCCTGGGGATTCGTGTCGACGAGATCACTGCACGCCAGGAGTTAGCGGTGACGCCGCGACGAATAGAGATCGCCGCGGGTGTGCTCGAAGCCGGAACGGTCGCCTGTCAACGCAACGTGATCACAGCCCGCAGCGGTGCCCGGGACGTCCTCGTGTTCCGAGCCAACTGGTATTGCAGTACCGAGCTTGAACCCGCTTGGGACCTGCTGGCAACAGGCTGGCGGGTCAATGTCGAAGGTGACGCGCCACTCTCCCTCGATGTTCGGATGCCGATTACCTTGGAACAGATGGCGGCAACCACCCCCGGCTACACGGCAAACGGAGCCGTGAACGCGGTGGTCGAAGTGTGCGCCGCAGCGCCGGGCATGGTCACCATCGCCGACCTGCCACGGGTTGTGCCCGTACTCGTCTCGGGCATTCTCGAATAGCCTTCGTCGCTACTATCTCCATAAATCTGGTTATTGTCTGCGTTTGTGGCGTCTGTCCAACCCTGAAAAGGAAACATCATGCCCATTGATCTTGACCGC
>JAYTKG010000566.1:0-6798 GCA_043730435.1 Acidimicrobiia bacterium
TGGGTGCCGGTGGCAAGGTGTGCGTCTACACCTCATCCCCGAGCCACATCATTGCTGACCTAAACGGCTCACTGACCGCGTAACCCATCGACGCCGTTCGCCTGATGCACTATGGGCGGGCGGCGTCGAAGGCGTTCTCGAGAAGTTTGAGGAGCTTGTCCCGGTCGACGGGGATCGGGTTGGCGGTGATCTCGGCCGCAGCGCGGTCGGCGGCCTCGGCGAGATCCTTGCGTTGTAAACCAAGTTCGGCCAGGCTCGTTGGTACGCCGCTGGCTTTGGCCAGATCCCACAGGCCGCCAGCCGCATCGTTGGCAGCCACCCCGAGTGCCGCTGCTAGGCGCGGGAGTTCGTTGGGGATAGCGCGGGCGTTGAACGCAAGGGCGTGGGGGAGAATGACCGAGTGGGTGTCGGCATGCACCAGGTTGAAGGTGCCGCCCAGTACATGGCACAACTTGTGGTGCAGGCCAGTGCCGGTTTGAGCGAGCGACATACCCGACAAGCAGGCGCCGTACTGCAACTCACCGCGGGCATCAACGTTGGCCGGGTCGTGCATCACCGTCGCAAGGCTGGCAGCAATCGCACGCACGCCTTCGATAGCGATGGCCGATGTGATGGGGTTCGCCTGCGGCATCCACAACGCTTCGACGGAATGGGCAATGGCGTTGAAGGCCGATGGGCCGGTGACGTGGGTGGGCAACCCGAGTGTGAGGTTGGGGTCATAGATCACGGTTTTGGGCAACACATCCATGCTCTTGCCAACCCGCTTGTGGCGCTCACCGGTGGAGCCGTAGATCGGCGTCATCTCGCTACCGGCATAGGTGGTGGGCACGGCGATGATCGGCAGCTTTGTGTCCAACGCAATGATCTTGGCCAGACCGGTGGCCGAGCCACCGCCGATGCTGACCAGGATGTCCGCCCGTGCCTCCAGCGCAGCGGCAAGTGCTCGTTCGGCGAGTTCGGTCGGGACGTGTTGGATGGCTTCGTTCCATCGGGCCGCGAGGCGGTCGCCGAGTTGCTGCTCGACCGTGTCGCCGTACGCTTGGGCGGCATTGTCGACGATGAGGAAAACCCTGACCCCCCCGAGCCGGGTTACCTCATCGCCGACGTCTCCGAGGGCGCCAGGTGCCGATACAACTCGCCCCGGCAGCGCCTCGTAGGAGAACTTCATGCCCGACCCGCCGACATTGCGACAAAACCGGTTATCTGGCGAAGGGTTTTGTCCCAAAGGTTGAGCATTACGCAGCCCTCAGCGCGTTGAGGGTGTTCATCTCGTGATCGGTCGGCGCCTCGGTCTCGGCGCAATCGGCCGAAAAGGTGAGCGGCCAGCCGGTGGCTTCGATGGCCTGCTCACGAGTGACGCCCGGGTGGAGCGCGGTCATCACCAGCTCGCACGTGACCGGATCGGGGCGCATGATGCCGAGGTCGGTCACCACCAGTTGCACGCCCCCGCCTCGCAGTCCGAGTCGTTCGCGGTGGCCCGGGCCGTCACCGAAACCCATCGACGAACGGAAGTCGACCTTGGGCACAAATGCTCGCTTCGACTGCCGCATGATGACGTACACCGCTCCGGCCGATGCCGCTATTTCAGGCGCGCCGCCTGCGCCGGGCAGGCGGGTCTTGGGCTTGTCGTACGGCCCGATCACGGTGGAGTTGATGTTGCCGTAAATGTCGAGCTGCGCACCGCCGAGAAAGCCGACGTTCACCCGCCCGGCCTGCAGCCAGTACGCAAAAATTTCAGGCACGCTTACGACGGCATCGGACGTTTCGGCCAGCTCACCATCACCGATGGACAACGGCAGCGTGGTGGGCTTCGAGCCAATACACCCTGACTCGTAAATGAGCACGCAGTCAGGAGCGTGCAACCGACGAGCCAGGTTGGCCGCCGTTGAGGGCAGCCCGATGCCCACGAAACACACCGTGTCATTGCTCATCGCTCGCGCCGCGTTAACGATCATCATGTCGTCCGTCGTGTACTCACCCATGTTGCACACTCACTTGGTACTCGGCGAAGTCGGCGGTGCCGAGGATGTGTTTGTCGATCCAGGTGGTGAACGCTTCACGATCGGCGGAGATGGCATCCCATGCTTTGTAGAACGCGTTGTCCCGATCACTGAAGCCCATGGCGAACGACGGGTGGGCGCCACGGGGAACGAGACAGACTGCCGACACAACCCAGCTGGGCAACACGACCGCACCGGGGGTGGGTGGCAACGTATCGACGATTTCTTCCACCGTCACAATGGAGCGGCGAGCAGACAGAACGGCTTCCTTTTGGATGCCGATAAGCCCGCAGATCTGCACGTTGCCGGCCTTGTCGGCGCGCTGAGCATGGATAACGGTGACATCAGGATTCAGTGCCGGCACCGCGCACAGTTCCTCGCCGGTGAAGGGGCAGGTAATCATGCTGATGGACTGTTTGGTGTGCTCCATGAGGTCGGTACCGACGTAGCCACGCAGCACACCGAACGGCAGACCCGATGCACCCGCCGAGTAACGGGCAGCCATGCCGGCGTGGCTGTGCTCTTCGATCTCCAACGGATGCGGCCAGCCCTTTTCTACCGCGTCGCGGAAGCGCTGGAGTGAGCCGACGCCCGGATTTCCGCCCCACGAAAAGATCAGCTTGCGAGCGCAGCCCGCACCGATGAGCCAGTCGTAGGCCATGTCGGGTGTCATGCGAACGAGGGTGAGATCACGTCGCCCCTGACGAATGATCTCTTGCGCGGCGGCATGCGGAATGAGGTGGGTGAAACCCTCAAGGGCGATGGTGTCCCCGTCGTGAACGTTGGCCGCAATGGCCTCACGAAGGGAACAAAGGACGGCTCGGGTCATGCCTTAAAACTGCACAGGCGTCATGGGCGCCTTACCCGTACGGATGAGTTCCGGCAGCTCGGGTGACGCGTTTTCCCACACCAGCAGCATCGACCGCTTGGGGGAGTAACCCTGGTGGCGAATGTCGCCGGGCATGGCCGCAATGTCACCAGCCTTCATGGTGACGGTGGCTCGTTTCGCACCGGTGTCACGGTCTTGCACGTCCCACACGATTTCATCGGACATCTGCATGAACCACTCGACGCGATCGTTACCGTGAATGACCGGCAGGATGTATTCCTCCGAAGTGGGGCAATACAGACTGGCCTTGCACTGCGACACCACCGACGGGTTCCACGTGACATCGCTGCGAGAAATGTAGGCAAACAGGTTGAAGGCGCCAACCTCGTTCTCGAAGCCGGGTTCCACTTCCACGATCGGCTCGTCCTGAGGCACGTCGGCGAACATGCGGTTGACAGGATGGGTAGCGTCGGTGCGAATCTGCTCGTCACCGGGCAGGCTCACTAAACGGTTGGCAGCCACACGACGACGAGTAACAGCGTCGGTGTTGGAGCCGTCCTTCACGCCGAACGGGTTGCCCGTCTCGGCGGGGGATGCAAACGGGTCGAACGCCGAGTTCGTCCAGTCATCGATGATGGCCTTGAACGTCTCACGGATGACGTCGCTCGGGAAGTTCTCGAGGTGGTCGAGTTCGGCCTTGCGGTAGCTCTCATTGAAGCGACCGCCGAACATGTCGACGGTGCCGTAGTGATTGACTGTGCCGAACACGGCGTCGAAGTTCACGGTGCCGTAAAAGAAATCCCACGCAATGTCACGCTGCATGGCGCGCAGGAAGGTGTCGGCGCTCATGACGTGGCTGCCGGTGGGCCAGTTGATGTGCACAAAGAATTCGTCGCGGCGGAAGTTGAACCCGCCAAGGCTGAATTCGCGGTAGCCCTCTTTGCCGGGCTCGGTGGATTGGACGTTGATGATGTCGGTCATGTCAGCACGCTTTCGATCGGAGGGTCAGGAGAGGCAGATCTCGGCCCACCGCTGAATGGTGTCGTCGCCGAGGATGGTCTGGAGGAGGATGACGCTCGGCGCGTCGGCCGAGAAGCGGTAGGCGGAACCCTTGGGCAGCAGCACCATGTGACCCTTGCCGGCCGTGACCTTGCCCATCTTCTTACCGGCCGGCTCGCCCGGTACGGCAATAGAGCCGGGGTGATCAGCAGGAGCGAGTGGGGTGTCGAGCTTAACCAAGTCGGTGACCACGGTGCCGTCCATGATGAGGGCATATTCGTCGTGGTCACATGTACGCCACTCGGACACGCCCTCAGCCCGGATAGTTTCGAGCACGTATTCCATGTTCTTGCCGACCGCGATCTTCTCCCACGGCTTCGCGCCGGACGCGACCTCGAAGATATTGGAGAACACGTAGTTCTTCGGGTTGTCATCGACGATCTCGATGCCGCCCTTTTCGTAGCTATCGAGCGAGCCAAACTTGGTGGTGTAGTCCACGCAATCCCCTGTTCGTGAAGAGTTTCCGACGCTTGCCACTGTTCGCTATGCGAACTATTGTGCGACCTGCGAACATTCTACGGGAAGGGTCCGCAGTGTCAAACGCCACCGCCGACTCCGGCGAGTTCATTCAATCGCTCGAACGGGGCCTTGCCGTGCTCAGCGTGTTCAGCGCAGCAAACCCCAGCCTCACACTGAGCGAAGCGGCGGCGTTGACCGGGTTGTCACGGGCAACCGCCCGGCGAATTCTGCACACATTTGTGGCGCTCGGTTACGTACATTTCGACGGCAAGAATTTTGAACCGACTCCCAAGGTGCTCGACCTTGGCTACGCTTACCTCTCATCTCTTCAAGTGGGTGACATTGCGTTGCCTTCGATGGAAGCGTTGTCAGAGCAGGTGCACGAGTCGGTGTCGCTCGGCGTCCTTGATGGTCACCAAATCGTCTACGTGGCACGCGTGCCAACGACGCGCATCATGTCTATCTCTTTGGCCCTCGGATCACGATTGCCGGCGCACTGCACCTCGCTCGGGCGCGTCTTGCTGGCCGGACTCACGCCCGATGAGTTGTCGGCATTTCTCTCCTCGGTCGAGTTGACCGCACGCACCGAGCGAACCATCACCAGCGTAAGTGCTCTGTCTGAGCGGCTCGCAGAAACTGCGCGACTGGGTTACGCCATTGTTGACGAGGAACTCGAAGACGGCGTGCGATCTTTGGCCGTTCCCATTCGTGACCGTGCCAGTCGAGTGGTGGCCGCCCTGAACATCGGCACCCAGGTCAACCGGGTACCCATGAAACAGCTTCGCAGCGAGTTCCTCCCCCTGCTGTTAGAAGCTGCCGCCGAGATCACGAACCGCTTGGCTAAGCGCTAGCCCCTCCGTGCCTGCCCACCCACCAACCTCAGGGTCTTTACCCTCCAACTTGCCCATTTCGCCGATCAATCGTGTCGAAGTACCGGGGGTTGGAGGGTTAACGGGGCCGAGTTGGAGGGCGCAGTGACGGCGACCGAGCCGGTGGGGGGCGGTGAAGCCGTGCTGGGGATGTTGCTTGATCTCTCCGCGCGATTGCAGCGAGCGGGCGTCCCTGTGGCACTGAGCGAAAAGGTGGATGCCGCCTCCGCGCTCGGCGTGTTGCCTCTTGATGACCGGCCCCTGCTGCGCGCTGCTTTGCGTTCGGCCATGATCAAGCGGGTAGAGGACCAGCCGATCTTTGACCGACTGTTTGATCGAGCCTTCCCGCTCACGGGTGCCTCGGCCACCTCCCTCGGATCAGTCGACGCGGCTGGTCCGAGTGACGCTGCAGCAGACGCGAACGACGAACAGGACTCGCCCGACGATGGCCCTGATGGTGGTGAGATCTCCACCAGCGTTGCTCCCACGGGAGGAGCGCCCGGCGAGCAGTCGGTTGATGAGCAGCTTTTGGCCGAACTCGTTGATGCATTGAAGCGTGGTGACACCGAAGCGCTCCAGCAGCTCGCCGGTCGCTTTGTCGATGAGTATGCGGGCCTAGCCGGGCAAGCCGGAAGCGAACGGTCGCACTACTACCGCGTGCTTCGGGCGGCCGACCTCTCCAACCTCTTGACTACGGTGATGCGCGAGATTCGCGCTGAGTCCCCCGGCGTGATGGCCGATCCGTTTCTCGCTCGTATGGAGTTGTCGGAGCAGGCTCAACAGGTCGACCTTTTCCGCCGCATGATTGCCGAGCAGATCCGGGACCACCTCGATGAGCTGCTCACCGCGCAGGGAGCACCTGCCAAGAATCGTCGGTTGGAGGAGCTGGATATGTTCGCGGCCAGTACCACTGACCTGCGCCAGATGCGCGAGGTGGTGCGGCCGCTGGCGCGAAAGCTGGCGAGCAAGTTGTCGCAGCGCCGACGTCATCATCGGCAAGGTCGGCTTGATATGCGACGCACGTTGCGGCACTCACTCAATACAGGTGGCGTGCCGATGGATGTGAAGTTTCATTCGCAACGATCTACGAAACCCGACATCGTGATGCTGTGTGATGTGTCGGGCTCGGTTGCGGAGTTCGCCCACTTCACCCTCATGCTGATGCACGCCATGCACAGCGAGATGGCCCGTCTCCGCACGTTTGTCTTCGTCGATGGCATTGCGGACGTAACCGACACGCTGACCGACGCCGTGGACGACTTCGACCCGCGATTTCTCATTCATCAACCGGGTGTTGTGGTCGGCGACGGCCACAGCGACTACGGCGGCGTGTTGGCGACCTTTGTGCGTGACCACTTTGCGACGGTCACGCCCGCAACCACGGTCATCATCACCGGTGATGCCCGCACGAACTACCGGGCTGCGGGCTTCGATGATTTCGCCACGCTGGCCGTACGCGCCAAGCGCGTGTTCTGGCTCAACCCCGAACCTCGCGCCGATTGGGACGACAAAGATTCCGAAATCAGCCAATTCAGCCTCTGGTGCAACGCCGTCTTCGAGGTGCGCACCCTGAACGATCTGG
>JAYTKG010000567.1:0-3639 GCA_043730435.1 Acidimicrobiia bacterium
GCACCTTGTTTTTACCGGTTCAGGACCTGCCGGGCTTCTCGGCGACCGGATGCTCGGCCTTCTTCCATCCCGTGAATCCACCGTCGATATGGGCGATGCGGTCCATGCCCATGTCGGTGAGTGTGGCTGCAGCGAGGGCGGAACGCCAGCCGCTGCCGCAGTACAGAATGAATTCTTTGTCTTGCCCGAAGATGTCCTTGTAGTACGGGCTCTCTGGGTCAACCCAGAACTCGAGCATGCCGCGAGTGGCTGAAAACGCGCCGGGGATCATGCCCTCGCGCTCTAACTCACGAGGGTCACGAATATCGACAAACACCACGTCGTCACTTCCGAGTCTTGCCGCAGCCTCATCAAGCGACAGCGTGCGCACCTTGGCGTTCGCTTCGGCAATGAGCTGCTTGTAACCCTTCGCAATGGCCATGCGTGCACTGTACTTCGCAGGCGATCAGGCGCCGCCAGCAGCACCCCGGTTACAGCGCTTCTCCTACAACGTGTCAACGATCAGCTGTGTCGGGCTGCTGGCGTGAAGGCACAGCATTCGGTCGGGGTCCACGAACATCATGTTGGCTGCAGCCCCACCGGGACGGACGTTGATGAGCGACGCGTTCGGCGGCGGGCCGCAGATATTCGCGTCGCCTGCCGGGTAGGCCGTCACGAAACCGACCGAAGCCGGCTCCGCCGCAGTAACGGTCACGGCGTGCGTGCCGGCGGGCAGCGTGACGGACAGGTTCTGGGTCTTGCCGATCTTTTCACGCGTGTCAATGATGCGACGGGCAACCGAGGATGCCACCCACCGATCGTCGATGACCGGAGCAAGAGTCGTCTCATCCGCCGCCACTGTTTGGGCCGTCGCGGGCCCAGAATCGATCGTGGCCATCACATCGATCAACACATGCACGGGAGCACTGGCGTACAAGCACGCGTACGGCTGCACAAGATCGACGGCAAGCCCGACCGCGTTGGCGACGGCGTTTGTTCGAACGAAGTTGAGGTTGGAGGTTCCTGGCACAGCGCAGGTCCCATCGGAACCAGCGGGGGTCACGGCCAGCCATCCATCAGCCGTAGCGTCCACCGCTGTTGCGATCAGCGAGATACCTTCGGTGCCGGTTACGGGAAGCGCTATGCGCAGGCTGGTGTTGGCACCGAGGCGAAGTCTGCCGGTGCGGCTGTCGAAGGCACGTACAGCTTTCTGCGAAACGATCGAACCGGTGGCCGCCGGGTCGATGACGCCGAGCAGATCCACAATGGCATGCGAGCGCACGGAAGAGGAGAGACAAAATCCGCCTTCTACGTCAAGGGCAACAATGGTGGACGCGGCCCGAGTCTCACCGCGGTCAAAGTTGAGGGTCGACACGTTGGGGACAGCGGCCGTACATGAATACGCGGTGAAGAATCCGGCAGCGCTCGCCCCCACTGCTGTGAGGTTGACTGATGCGGCCGCGAAGGCGCTTCCACCGGGTACGAGCACCCGCACGGCCTCACGTCCAGCCAGCGGTCCGTTCAGGCTGCGCGTGTCGAAGAGTCGGGCCGGTGATGGCGAGATCACGTAGCCGCCAGCTTCGGGTGTTCGCTGATCGTGCGCGAGCTCGCTCGGAGCCTTCGAGGCTTTCGCACCCCAGAGAACATCGACGGCGCTGTGGATGAAGTCGCCGACGGCGTATGCGCCAGCCACACTCAGGTGAGCACCGTCGGACTGAAGCAAGCCACCCGTATCGTCGGCATAGGTGTTCCAATCGAGCAGAGAGAGATAACCATTGTGCGCGGCGACGGCGGCTTTCAAGATGATGTTGTTGCTCCGGTACGAGGCATCGCCGTCGAGGGGTGGCTGGTAGGTGCCAGCCACGTGAAAGGTGAGCCAGGTGACGTGCTTATATCCCTTACTTCGCGCCAGGTTGAGCATCAACGGCAAACTCTGAGAAAAGGTGGCCGATGACTCGTTGTACCCGATCATCAGCACGAGTTCATCGAACGCGTTCGCCGGTTCGTTGCCTACAACCGATAGTCCGTTCAGCGGGACCGTTCGCTCGCCGGTCACTGGGTCATTGCGGCCTCGGCAGGAAGGAACGCTGATAGTGCGGCACGATTTGGCGTCCAGTTTGAAGTCGAGGCCGGCCAGCGTTGATTGGGCCGCTGGTTCCCATTCCATAGCCGCGAGTGTTGAGTCACCAACAATGAGGACCCTTGGGCGCGTCACCGACACGCCCGGAGGCAGCTGGGCTGGATTGAGGTAACCGGTGACTTCATCGGCGCTGACCGCTTCAGCAATAGCGCCACTACGCAGAGCGAGTGGCGCCGCTATTGTG
The DNA here is from genome assembly GCA_043730435.1 of Acidimicrobiia bacterium. Lineage (GTDB taxonomy): Bacteria > Actinomycetota > Acidimicrobiia > Acidimicrobiales > Ilumatobacteraceae > JANMCE01. The sequence goes on from JAYTKG010000567.1 coordinate 2,304, forward strand.
ATCACCAGCAACGCCGAGAGCAGTGATTTCATCGCCAATTTCTGCATCGTCTCAGGCTATGACGGGTACGCCCGAGAAACACCGGAAGGCTGGCGAAATTGCGGTTTAACGGCGTTGGCGAGCCACTTCGAAGCACAGGATCGCTGCGGCCATGGCCACGTTCAAACTTTCCGCCCGACCGACATGGGGGATGGTGAGCAGGCCATCGAGCGCGAAGTCGGCGGGCAGGCCGTGTGCTTCGTTCCCCATTACCAAGGCGAGCGGCGCAGTGAGGTCTGCATGGTCGTAGGCCACTCCCCCGACAGCAGCCGTTCCCCAAAGCGGCAGGCCGAGCGCGTGCGGATCTCCGTCAATAACGACGGGCATGCGGAATATCGCTCCGGCCGAGGAGCGCACGACCTTCGGACTGAACGGATCCACCGAGCCGGCCGTGAGCACGACACCATCGGCGCCGGCTGCCTCGGCGGTGCGCAAGATGGTGCCTAGGTTGCCCGGATCAGAAAGCCCAGCCCCCACAATGACGAACGTGGCATCCGCCCGCAGTGGTAGCGAGCGAAGCTCAGCCGTGGCCACTATTGGGCGCGGCGCATCCACGGTCATCACCTTGGCCAGTACGCCATCGCGGACCACCGTGGGTTGCACCCCGTCTGGCATCAACGCCAACGAAGATTCCTCCACGTACACGGCCGACAACGGCCAACCGGCGGCAACGGCTTCGGCCACGAGAGTTGGCCCCTCCACCAGGAAGAGGCCATCTTCGGTACGCGAACTGCGGCGCCCCGAAAGGCGCCGCAGTTGCTGCATACGTGGATTGTTCGAACCAAGCGGTTCAGACACGAGCGCTCAAGCTCAGGCTGAAGCTTTGGCGCTGAGAGCGTCCTTGGCTGCGGCGACGATGACACCGAACGCCGCAATGTCGTGGACAGCGATGTCGGCGAGGACCTTGCGGTCAACTTCGATACCGGCAGCGTTCAGCCCGTTGATGAAGCGGCTGTAGCTCATGTCGTAGATACGGCAGGCAGCGTTGATGCGCTGAATCCACAGGCGACGAAACTCGCCCTTCTTGGCCCGGCGGTCGCGGAATGCGTACTGCTGGGCGTGCATGACGGCCTCGTTGGCCGCACGGACGGTACGGCTGCGATGGCCGTAGTAGCCCTGGGCACGTTCGAGGATGACGCGGCGCTTCTTTTTGGCATGTACTGCACGTTTTACTCTGGCCATGACTGGCTCCTTTCAGAAGTGGGTAGGGGGAACTCAGCGCTCGCCGAGAAGACGCAGGATCTTGCGTGCGTCGCCGGAATGCACACCGACGCGACCGTCGAGACGACGGGTACGG
>JAYTKG010000568.1:0-9673 GCA_043730435.1 Acidimicrobiia bacterium
CCGGTTAGCCGCGGCGACCGGAGGACGGCGCGGCGAACTCTGCTCATTGACATGGGCACACGTATCGCTCGCGGATTCCACCCTTCGAATCGAGACATCAACCTTCTCCGAACGGGGCGGAAACTCAGTCGTCAAGGACACCAAGAATCACTCGAGGCGTCTCGTGAGCCTCGACACCGCCACGACGCAGTCACTCGCCCAACACCACAAGCTCATGGCAGAACGCGCAAGCATCTGCGGTCAGAAGCTGACTGATCGATCATTCGTGTTCTCCAACGACGCCGACGGCCAGACCCCGTGGAGGCCCGACTACGTCACCGGAGCGTGGACTCGACTGCGAAAGTCACTGGGACTCGATCACGTGCGACTACACGACCTTCGGCACTTTCAGGCGACGATGCTGCTTCAGAGCGGAATCCCTGTGAAGGACGTGAGCAAGCGCATCGGACACCGCGACGCGGCGACGACGTTGAACGTCTATGCACACGTACTCGAGTCGACCGACAGACGATCCGCCGACGTGATGGGACACCTCCTCGACGGGTCAACGCCGGCAGTTCCAAAGGCTCAGCGTCGGAGCCGTGCAACGTTCACTCGTGCCGCGAGCTCTGAGAAGTGAGCCAAACTCAGCTGTGCGTGCTCTACGCGTACTCGGGCACCGCTTCACGTAGTGAACGCGCGAGTGCCTCGAGGTCATCGAAGCTGACCACACCCACGTTGTCGCGATCGTAAAACTCGGCCATTTGGTCGACAACGCTCTGCGCTCCCTTAACGACGACCCACTTCGGAATAGTGAAATCGCGCGCAACATCCAAGACGAAGGACGCGTTGCCCTCCGCAGCCGTTACTGACTGCTTGGCGGCGGTGGTGTCGATGCATGCAGCAATGAGCCGCGGGATGGAACGTCGGCCGGTCGCCGCGGAAAGTGGAACCCTTGCTCCGATTCCAGCCGCTCCGACCATCCGACGATTGAGCCGCAGGACCGACGAATATCTACCTCCGCACTGACGGATCAACTCCTTCCGGGTGTCGCGAGCAAGAACCTTTATGGATGGCTCGACAACTGATTCCTCAACCTCTACGCCTTCATCGAGGTCGCAGTTGTAGGCCCGCCACATCAGAGGCGCGGCCGACACGTAGTGGGCGAAGCCGATAAGGCTGCTCGGAAGATCCTCATCATGCGCTACATCCTCGGTGACGAGTCGAGTGGACTCATCCAAAGCCATATCGGCACCGGCGCAACGAAGAAGGGCCATCACGTCCACCAGTTGATCGCCGAAGGTAGCTGCAATCTCGCCGGCATCCGTGAGTCGCCATCCGTTGAGTCGTAGCTCAACGGTGACGAGAGTGTGGTCGTGTGAGTAGCGAGTGGAGGGAACGAGCACGGTCAGCAGACCGTCGGCCACAGGAGTGACCGATGCCCACCCGACGGACTCGACCAGACCGGCCTCCAGCTGCTCGCTGACGGTGCTCATAGTGTCATCGGCTGCTGAGCGTTGACGATATTCAGACGACCCACGCAGACCTCCCAGGTCATGGACTCATGATCGATCGTACTCGGAGGGTGCCTCACGGATTCTCTGGGCCCATCGCGGTCGGGCTTGCGATACCAGTGCCAGTGCAGGTCCCCTTGATGATTTGGATTCCAGCAGAGCCTTGCCAGGTTCTGTTGACTCGCTCCATCGAACAGCTGGAGCAGCAGCTGAATGTCATCGTCTGATCGCCAAATGCCTGTAAGGACAACTTCCCCCCGGCATGGCGGCGGGTTCAGATGCAGACCCGTCTCGGGAAGGCGTCGAGCGACTACGTGGCCAGCGACGATGGCATCGATCCACTTCATCTCTGCCATGGCGGCGTCCTTCAGACATGCAATCACACGAGTCGTCTCCGCCTCGTCGAAGCAGTCAGCCATGTCGACTCATCAAACGCGCCCCCGTCGGTCGAATAGACGGTAGTCGGCACAAGCGGCCAGGTAGTGCTCCACACTGCGACGCCAGCCTGCCGCAACCGTGCCTGCATCGTCTCGCACGCCCTACACGAAGCAGCTGGTGTGTATTCGACCACAACGACGGGACATTCAGCGCGAACCTTGCAGGCAGCGCAGATGTGTGGAGTCCGCACCTGCCGCCAACGGCACTCTTCGCGGGCCATCGTCGCCGGCCCACCCTCGGTACAGTTCGCGTAACCGGCGTCGTGGGGCGAGCCCGACGTTGAGCGGGCATCCCTTGGCCGCTCAGCGCACGATGGCTTGCAGCTCGTTGAGCACGTTGCGCACGTTCGTCCATGAGGCAGGGAGATCAGCGAGCAGCTCGACGATGCGTGCACGCTCACGCAACAACTGGTCGCATGTGTCGAGCACGCGACACGTCTCTTCTGCCGAGAGCGCTGCCATCGCAGCACTGCGGCGAATCGACATCAAATCGGCTGCGGAGAGCATCACAATAGTATCGAACGCGCGTTCGATAGAATGCAAGCCGTCCGACCGATGAGTGTCACCCGAGAGCGAGAACACGCACGCGCTGGCGTGCTCAGCCGTCGGTGGTCGGCCTCTCCTCTTGGCTGGAACGAAGCCGATCGGCGAGCCAGTCCAGATCAATGACGGTTGCCGGTTGAGGCTGGAAGGTTGCCGCATCGACCAGCCTCGGGGAGCCACCTCTGCCAGGAAAGACGATGAGCAAGCCTGTGAGATCCTGCGGCCCGCTGTTCAATAAGTCCAGTACGCGCGCTGGCCTCGGAATGCCCCTGTTGCCGGCGTCGGCCGCAGCCGCCACGGCGAGTGCTCTTCGAAACGGAATCTCGTTGGGGATCCGATCTCGGACTTTCCAAGCAGAACGAATCGAATGTGTCGTCTCTTGAACGTCGGAGAACCGGGGGTGTTCTCGAGCAGGGCTTTCGTCTCCACCATTTCCATTGTCACTCGAACCCTGTATTGCGGTCGTCGAAGCGCAGAGTCCGGGCGTTTTCACCAACGTCGCGCACGGCCTTTTGGTCGAAGCCTTCCTCGTTGACGGCCTCGATCTCTACACGAACGGTGACGGTAGTTCCGACCCGCCGACTGAGCAGACCTATGACCTCATCGTTCACCTTGGCGAAGTCCCGACCGAGTTTGCTCGAGTCGAGTTCGACGACACCGTAGAACCGCCGCGGGCCCGAGTCGTCGACCACGGGCGGTGGAGCGGGTGGATCGGCGCCGTCGACGTTCGTGTCGCCATCAACATCGTCGGTCTCGGGCGAGAGGTGGGGCGTAGGGGGCGGCGCATCGCGTTCGATTTGGTGGCGAGCACGGTCCGGACGGACCAGCAAGGACAAACCAGCCACGCTGTCCGGAATGGCCCCGGCCACGAGCCCGGCATACCGATTCTGGGATGCGTCGTAGTCAGCCGCCACGGCCCAGCCGCGCTTCTCCCAGTCGATCGAATTGCTTCCTGCCTTGACGGAGTCGAAAAGTACGTCCTCGTTTACGAGCCGTGGCAGATACGGGTAGTTGCTGAACGACTCCCACAACTTGTTCACGGTCACATGTCCGTCAGTCGCCCACAGTGGAGCGAGAACGCCGTCCAGAAGGTTTCGCAGCATCTCTGCCGGATATGCCTGGTTGATGAAGCCTTGGTTGCGCAATTTGTTGCCGACGCGGACCACAAGCGTGTCGCTGCCGTCAGTCCTCAACGCCTCGAATCCGATCGGACCGAGTGGATCGGGTTGCACGGGGATTAGCGCCCACACGAACGTTTCCTTTACACGTAGCCGCAACGTCTTGTCGCTGTCAGTCCTCTTGGTTGCTGCCAGCGCCTTGTTGTGTTCGTCGAGATTGAGACTTACCTTGTCGTTGTCGACGCTCGTCCAAGCCAGGTACTCGGCTGCCACCTGCTCGAGCGCGTCGACAGCCTTCTGGTCGGGGGCGAGAAAGACCAAGTGGTTCTTGTGTAACCGGGGTGCGGTGCCGCGCAAGTCGAGGATTGAGCGCGCAGCATCGATGGCCGCGGACGCTTCCGATCGAGCGACGTGCGGGTGGTCGGTTCCGAGGACCACGAGACGAACCTCGTCGGTGTCAGGTACATCAACGGAGGATTGCGGCATCGAGTGCACAGCGCGGAACAGGCCGCGATCTGTCGTCTCCACGTCAATCCGGCGACGGATCTCATCGAGGATGTCATGGCGGCGCGATGAACGCATCTGCTCGGCGCGGTCACGAGCCAACTGTCCGACGCCAGGCTGGGTGCCGTACCAGTAGCGAGTGCCCTGCGTGTACAGATACGTTGCCCGGTCGGACAGACGACTCAGCGCATCAGCGAAGACACTCACCGGATCACCCGGCAGAGCCGATCCAAGCCGGATCCGCTGGATTTCAAGCCCCTTGTGCGCCGACTCTTGGAGCGGCGCAGACCCAAGGAACACCGTTCGAGCTGCGCGACGCGACGCCGCGTACTTCCCAAGATTCGGGTACTGGTTATCGATCCTGCGCGGAACCGAATCGATGCCGTCGATATCGCGCTGAACTATCGGAGGCCAACGCTCATCCAGGTTCGAGATCAACTCGGCCGCCACAGCAGCGTCGTCGAGAGGCAGGCTCGCTGGTAGGATGATGGGAGACCGATCCTCCCCCGCCCACAACGCGTGCACCACGAGTGCCATCAGGCGCAGCACGCCTCGGGTGCGCTGGAAGCGATCGAGCGTCGACCAGTCCGAATAAAGGCGTTCGAAGAGTTCGGGATGGATGGGATAGGCGGCCTCGATCTGGTCGGAGTACCGCTTCTCGCGCACCTCGGCCGGAAACTCGGCCGACTGGGACGAGTAGTACGCAACAAACTGTTGCGCCGTCGCCTTGATGAACTTGAGATCGGCAGGATCCGGCGTCTTGAACAACCTCCGACGCACGATCTCGAAGCTCTCCTCCGCAGTCGCCGGCTGCCACGCGTCCTTGGTACGACCCACGGCATCTCGCAGTCGACGCAACGCCTCGTGTCCGGCGGCGCCCGACACCTGAGCGGACACTTCCGTGCCCCCGGAGTCCACCGACGCGGGCAATGACACCACCAAGAGACAACCCGGCACGCCGCTGACCACCTCGGTCAGCGTCTGCGCGAAGTAGAACTGTGCGTCGAAGGAACCACCGGGCAGGTTTTCATCGCCGAGCAGTTGCGCCGCGTACGCCACCCACTCGTCGATGAGAATCAACGCGGGCGAGTATTTCTCAAGGAGCACCCGGAAGTGATCGCCCGGACTCCGACCAGTGCGATCAGACTCGACGATCATATCGAACGCTTCACGTCCACCCAGCTGCCACGCCAACTCTCCCCAGATCGTCCGTACCTCCGTGCCGTCGTCCTTGATGGTCGGCTGACCCGGCGACAATCGAGTTCCGACGACGACCGCTCGGTGGACCTGAGGCAACGACGTCACGCCTGCTTCGGCGAGGAGCTCCTGGATCTCTTGCGGCATCTCAGCCGGCTGGACGCCCGACAGCAGGTGAAACAAGGCGATCATCGAGTGGGTCTTCCCACCACCAAAGGTGGTCTGCAGGTCCAACACGGGCGGAGCCGCCTGCTGACCGATGATCCGCTGTACCGCCTGTCGCAACAGCTTCGACAATCCCGCCGTCAGATAGGTACGCCGGAAAAATTCAACCGGGTCCGTGTACTCGATTGCGCCCCGTCCCCAGCGAACCTGATGAAGATCGGCAGCAAACTCCGCGCTCGAGAACCGACCCTGCGCCACATCGTCGTGCGGCTGGATCACCTCTCGCCACGGCCGCAAGCCTTGAACCTCACCAAACAGCTGCTGCTCCGCCTTTGGCTTCGCGAACCGGGCCTCCTCGGTGGCCTTCACCCGCATCAAGTCGGTCTTCATCTTGGCGATCTCATCAGCGCCGGAGGTGTCCAGTACTCGAAGCATTCGTTCGATCGTGTCCATCGCGCGATAGGTGTCGTCGAACGAGTACGGCTTGCCAATCTGGTGCGCCCACGTGTTGCGAATGCTCTTGATCTCGCCGATGTAGGTGCGACCGTCGCCCTTCAACTCGGTCTTGAACACCGCGTCCCAATTGCCGAGAACCACGTTGATCAACGCGGACGGATCGCCCTCAAGGTGCTCACCGGGATACTCCTGCTTCCAGTAGCCACCTCTTGGCGATTTTGCTGTCATCCGCCGATCGACGTAGGGAGCGAGTTCTCGTCCGAACAATTCGAGTGCTTTGTCGACACGCTCGCGATTGGTCAACGCCACGTGACACCTCCAGCTCTCAGGACTAGCGAAGAGGCCTTCACAGCAGACTCGTCTGTCCTTGTCCGAACTCGCCGGACGCGGCCATCCGAGTGAGTTCTGGCCAGGCTGCAGCGAGTGCGTTGTACGGTCCGGCCTCCTTGGCCCAGCTGCGTCGCTCGCAGATCTCAAAGAGACGGTAGGCCAAGTCCCGCGCAGGTTCGGCCAGACCGCCGACTTTCGACACCAGCTCGGCCGCATCTCGCTCACCGCCGTCTCCGAGAAGGCGTCGGATGAGGTGCTGTGTCACCTCCCACACGGTCAACCGGGTATCGGCAACCGGATCCCACGTCGAATCAAGCTCGGCTCTCTCCAGCAAGCGAACCTTGCCTGCGTGCGCCACGGCGACCCCGGCGCGCACGAGACCGTCGACAGCGACATTCTTTGCTCGAGCAAGGTCGTCGGCGCGCCCGAAAGGACCGGCGTCCAGCCCGAACTCGCTGAACCAGGCGGTCGCCCAGCGAGTCTCCTCATCGAACTCCCCTTCTTGCTCCGCAGAAACCTCATCGAGTACCTGGTTGATCAAAGACAACGCCGTTCGGACACGCATTGCCGAGCCATCCGGTTCGACCACCTTCGCGTAGACCGAGAACACTGCCATCCCAGGCCCGATCGAAGCTTGGGCAAGGTCGACAGGCGCAACGCCTCCAGATTGCAGACTACGCACGGCGCTCTGGAGCGTGCTCTTGAGCTCGTTGAGAAATCCTCTGCGATCAGTCACGCCTGCGGATTCGGATCGCCGCCGGCATACCAGCACTATGGATGACGCCAGGGCATTGGATCCGAGATTTCGCATACGAGTGCTCATCTCAGTTCGCATCGGCCATGTACCTGTGATCGAGAGTCCGGCGCGAATAAGGCCTTCCAACATCTTCTCCCAACCGGTGGATGCGACGGCGGATGCCCCGACGTGCTCGTCCTCGTCCTCAGTCTGTTTGAAAGCGTAGAAGACTGTGATCGGGGTGTCGGCGGCGCTCTGCGCAGCGACGTGCGAAAACACGTGTTCAAACCCATTCTCGAAATGCTGGTCAGCCATTGCGGCACCGCCCTCGAACAAGTATGGGTTGGCGATGAGTTCTGATGCCTTCGGAGTTAGGACGGTCGCGAGCAAGTCGGGGTAAACCTTGCGCAAAGACCGGCGGAGCCACACGTAGAACACGTCGGACAGGTCCGCATAGCCAATGTTGTCGTAGTAAGGGGGGTCGGTTGAGACTGCCAAGCCATCAAATCTGCGTTCAGCCGCATTTGCCTGTCCCACAATGCCTTCCAATGCGGGCGCCGACGGCAGACCTTGTGCCACCATCTCGACCGCAGTGGATAGCGAACCAGTGGCCGATGCGAACGGATTGCACTCCGCGAAGTCCCACAGCATGGAGACCGTTTGTCGACCGAACATGTGTTGAGCCTTTTCGCCGACAGGATTCCAGCGCACCAGCGAACTTCCGGTCATCGCCACCCGGTCAACAGCGAATGCGAGGTATGTGGCGATTGCATCGGCGTACGCCGCGTCGCTATCTGAGTCGGCGAGCACTCTGTCCCGAGTCTCTGAGACGAGGTCGCTCAGGGTACAGAGTGTTGTCAATTGACGGTTCGTGAAAAGATCTGAGTGCCGAGTCATTCCGTACGCTTGCACTCGGAAGCCGAGGGCTTGATCGGGAAGATCCGTGTCGGGTACGTCCGATGGAGGCTCAACATGCGATGCAGCCTCGTGGATCGCATCTGCTGACACGTACAGCCGGCGTCGGGTGCCCTCGGCGACGATGGCGACCATTTGGGTTCCGATTCGTCCAGCACGCCCCTCCGCACGCACGTGCGTCAGAGGTACGGCTGTGCCACACACGACACAGGCCGCTCCTGTGCGCCCAACTGTTCCACTAGCTGGGTCACCGGTGCCATGTCGCACCTCAAACCGGACCGACTTTGTGCTGGCGTCGGCTATGGGCTCAATCCAGGCTTCTGTTCCCTTCTTCTTTCCGAGCGAGAAGCTTCTCACGAGCGGCATAGTGCTACCGCACGCTGGGTTCGGGCAGCTCACCGTTCGAGCCCATATCCATGCGATGACCGGAACTTCGCCACCGCCAGGCGACGTCGCCATCGGGTACAAATGCCCAATGCGTCTCTCCGCCTCATCCCGCATCCACCGTCCGTACCATCGAACGTCTTCCGCCAGACCCTGAGTGCCCGTCCGTGACTCCGTCCCGCGCAGTTGGCTGCCGTCTACCGGATGCACTGGGGCTCGTCCAGCAAACCTCGATGGCAACTCGAGGAGCGCCTTGTTGATCAACACCGCAACGGGATTGAGATCGGTTGCGTGTGCTCGGAGTCCAAGTCGCTGAGCCTCGAGGGGAATCGAACCTCCACCTGCGAAGGGGTCGACCAGGGCCGGCGCCCCATTCGGATAGCACCGCCGGATCTCGGCACGCGCGGATTCGATCACTCGTTCGTCGTTCAGGTTTTCCCACTTGACGAGCTGCCGAATGATCTCGAATAGGCGTTCCCGCTCGACGCCCTGTGCCTCAACGGTCGGGAAATCAACTTGATGTGCCGAAGGATCGTCGACCAGCTGCGCGAACAGAACTGCGCGGCACGCCGCGAGCGGCCGTCGAGCCCACCAGAGGTGGATCGTCGACGGGTGGCCCTGACGAATGCTCTTCTCTCTTCCGGCCTCGCGATTGATGTCATCCAGTGGCAACGCGACCTCGATGAGCTTTCTGGTGTTCATGTGAGCCTTCTGCTGGACTGCGACGTTGGGTCATCCGCGACTGCGAAGACACTGCTCGATAGTGATTTACCTCACCCCATCATTCTTAGAGAGGTCCATTTCATATCTGTAGGGCCTCGCATGTTCGGGATGAGCGACATGATGGTTCGAGTCACGCCATCAGTAGTAGCCGTATCGGCGAGATCCGCTGGTTGCCGAAGTGACGCCGTTCGCGCTCGCCAAATCATTCCATTCGAGTGCCCGCTCTGAATCCATGTCAGCCACGGAGAGCTTGAAGAAGACTGGCGACTTGGTCCGGGTGAAGTGGATTATCTTGCCCGGATACGACAGACCGCTCTTGGACTCCGTAGGCAGGCTCAGACGCCAAATTTGCACGCCGAATGTCGTGGTCTTCGCTGAAAACGTACAACCTTCGAACGTCTTGTTCGGTGTCTGCACAGTTATCAACTGCGCAGCGAAGACAGGCGGGCCGAAGAACGTAGCCAGCTCCTCGGCGAACTCTACCTGGTTGCGCGACCCGCCCGACATGGCACCCGCCTCAATCCATAGCGAAGATGCGACGGAGATACCGTCTTCCATACTTCCTCCTAGCCACAATGCCGTTCAGTTAGATCCTGAGGATGGTGGTGATGGGTGGCCCGGTGGGTTGGGGCCAGTCGCGGTGGTGGGCGCGTTTGACGTGCCATTTGGGCA
>JAYTKG010000569.1:0-1729 GCA_043730435.1 Acidimicrobiia bacterium
GCCGCTCGCCGACCGAATTCGTCGTTCGGACGATTCGCAAAACGTCCGCCGCGCCCGAGATCGAAGATGACTGCAGCTGGCACGATCGGGACGATCTGGTGTGGCGCTGGGCCTACGGGAAAGCCGATCGCACGTGAGTCGAGCCAGTGCATGACGCCGCTCGCTGCGGCCAATCCGTATGCGCTGCCGCCCGTGAGGCAGATGCCATGTACTTGTTGAACCAGATTCTCTGGCCGCAGCAGATCGGTCTCACGCGTTCCGGGTCCGCCACCACGAACGTCGACGCCAGCGGTGGCACCATGGGGTGCAATGATGGCCGTCGTGCCAGTGCGCCATCCGCGCCCGTTTCGGTGGAAGTGGCCGACCAAGAGTCCGTGCACGTCGGTGAGTGAGCCTGCCGGATTCGCGCGCAGCGACGACATCGGCATGGTGCTGTCTCGACTCAGGCGTCGAGGAGCACTCGTTGTGCGCCGGGCCCGTCGCTTTGGGCCGCGTAGAAGGTTCGCCAGACCATCAGGGCCAACTGATAGAGGCCGGGGATGATGAGCGCCAGACGAGCGATGAGGTTGACATCACCGGGAAGCAGGATGGTCAACCACAGCATGGCCGCCAACCAGGCGACAAAGAAGGTAAGTGTCATCTTGCGAAACTTGCGCACCTGCACAGGATGGACGAACTTCAGATTCGTGAGTTGCGACAGCGCCAAGATGGACAGCACCACGAGATTGATCCACTGATTGAGTCCCGTGGGCGCGATGCCCTGCACGAGATACATGGTGGGGATGGCGAGGTTCCACACCGACGGGAAGCCGTTGAACCAGTGGTCGTCGGTCATCATGTCGGTTCGGCTGAACCACAGTGCCGAGGAGAACAGCAAGAATGCACCCATTGCGCCTGCACTGTGGGCGGGCAACATGTTGAACTCGTACATGAACACGATGGGCACGACGGCGCACGTGACGTAATCGATGACCAAGTCAAGGATGTAGCCGTCGATGCGGGGCACCGACTCTTGCACGTTCCAGGCACGTGCGACAGGGCCGTCGAGGCCATCGAGCACCTGAGCTGCGATCAGCCAGAGCAGGGCGGCTCTGGGATTGTGGTCGCTGACCGAGATGATGCCGAACATCGCGCATACCGCACCGAGCGCAGTGGCGCAGTGGACGAGCCAGCCTCGGCGGACATCTTGCCTGCATGGTGCCACGACGTCGGTGGTGACGTCGCCTTGGAAGGCGCCGTCGGATTGCGTTTGGTGAGACATGTAGTTCGTAGGCTTTCCGGGGAGAAATGCATCGGTAGACGCGCACAAATCCGTGGTCGCCATGCTAGCGCCGCTCACGGCGTGTCATTCGTCACGGCCGGTAAGTGCACCAACTCGAGATGCGACTACTTTGTAAGGACGTCGCGCTCGCCGTTTCCGGTGCAGCCATGCAGGGGGTACACGACATGAGGGTTGGAATCACTGTTGGCGGTCAACACCCGTTCGCGGGAACGGAGATGTTGCTGCAGGTAGCCGAGGCGATGAACGTGGAATCGGTGTGGTTCGCCGATCACATTCAGGGGGTGTTCCACCCCGCGTTGTGGTCCGACATGGCGTACTCGAAAATGGCTGCCGACCCCGATGCCTTCTACGACCCGTTCGTGGTCAGTGCGCTGGTGGGCAAGCTCACCGACAAGGCCGTCGGCGTCTCCGTGACCGACACCATCCGGCGCAAGGCGGCCGATCTGG
>JAYTKG010000570.1:0-5159 GCA_043730435.1 Acidimicrobiia bacterium
CTTTACCCCGACCGAGGACACCACCAAGGGCGAGGCGCGTGGGATATCTCTTATCGCGAAAGAACGCGGTTGGACGTCACTGATTTTCGTGACCGACCCACCCCATGTGACCCGGGCTAAGTGGCTCCTGAGCCGATGCTTTCCAGGGAAACTCGGGGCGATCACGACCAAGGTGACCAACCGACTCTGGCCCACCCGCGTGGTTTACGAATGGGCCGCACTGTCGAAAGCAATCCTCACCCAACGCTCTTGCTAGCCCTGATCAACAGTGGGCATGTACTTGTATCCCAAACCACGAATGGTGACGATGCGTTGCGGGTTCGCCGGATCGGTTTCGATACGCTGGCGAAGCCGTTTGATGTGCACGTCGAGGGTCTTGGTGTCGCCGTAATAGTCCGAGCCCCACACCCGGTCAAGGATCACGTCGCGGGTTAGAACACGACCGCCGTTGGCTACCAAGAGCTCGAGAAGATCAAACTCTTTCAGCGGGAGCTGCACCAATTGCCCGCGCACCGTCACCTCATGGCGCTCGACGTCTACCTCGACATCCCCGGCGCCAGAACGCACCTCAACGGCCGCGACCTCCACTGCCGAGCCTTCGTCACGCCAGCCACGGCGCAGCACAGCGCGCATACGCGCCACCAGTTCTCGCAAGCGGTACGGCTTGGTGACGTAATCGTCGGCCCCTACTTCGAGTGCAACAACAGTGTCGATCTCGCCAGCGCGCGCCGTCACCATGATGATGGGGACAGTGCTCTTTTTGCGCAGCGCTCGGCATACGTCGAGACCCGACATCTTCGGCAGCATCACGTCGAGCAGCACAAGGTCGGGAGCAACCTCATCAAAGCATGCCAACGCCTCGGCCCCGTCACGAGCGACGACCACCCGAAAGCCCTCGCGAGTGAGGCCGACCGTGAGAGCGTCGATAAAGGACTCTTCGTCTTCCACCAGCAGGAGAGTTGCTTCGGTGTTCATGCTGAGCCTTTCGTGAGAACATCCGCGGACACCAGGCTGGGAAGGCGGAGGCGGAACGTAGAACCGACGCCCTCGGTTGACTCAACGGTCACATCGCCGTCGTGATTGCTGGCAACGTGACGGACAATTGCTAAACCGAGGCCGGTGCCACCGGTATTTCGACTACGGGCCGGATCAACCCGATAGAAACGTTCAAAGATGCGGCTTACTTCTTTGGCCGGAATGCCGACGCCCGCATCGGTGACGCGAATGATGACGTCGTCCCCCACGCGTTCGGCGGCAATGGAGACCACACCTCCCACTTCGGAGTATTTCGTTGCATTCTCAACTAAATGGGATACGGCCGAAACCAGCTGACGACGTTCGCATGGCACGACGAGGTCGGCTCCAACTCCGCTGGTGTCGAGCGCAATACTGCGAGATTCGGCCAGAGTGCGAACTCGCTCGAGTGCTTCCGAGACGATCTCGTGGACCTTCTCTTCGTTTTGATGCTTGGCCGCTCCGCCTTCCAGCACTGACAGCTCGAGTAGGTCGTCGACGATACGGGCTACCCGATGGGATTCATCGACCAGCTTGCCGGCGAAACGGGACACCACCTCAGGGTCGGTTTCGTCCTGCAGCGTTTCGGCCAACAGTGCCAGCGCGCCGACAGGTGTGCGCAGCTCGTGACTGATGTTGGCGACGAAGTCTTTACGAACCGCCTCCAGATGGGCGCGGGCGGTGATGTCCTCGATAATGACCACGCCAGAAGCACCCTGGTCAGAGCGATTGATAGGAACGGCAGAGATCACCAGCACACGGTTGGGTGGGCCCTGCACCTCGAGGGTCTCGGTGGAGGAGCGGCCGACAAGGGCTTCGGCGCGTTGGCGCTTGACCGCTTCGTCGATCACCAAGCCGGTGCGGGTCTGGCCCAGCAACGTGCGGGCGACCAAGTTGCGCCAGTCGAGCGTGGCGCCCTGTTCCATCACCACAACCCCGAACGGAAGGGCATCCATCGATCCACGGATCAGGGCCAGCGATTCCTTCGCGGCGAGCGCGTCGTCGCGGGCATTAGCCGACGCGGACTGCAGACCCGACAGCGCATCAGGAAGCGTGTTGCCGTGTCGCAGCGTCGTAGCGGGGTACAACGAAGCCGTTACCGAGCGAACTCGTCGTCCGGCCCAGCCCGCACCCAGGATGACTCCACCGATAAGCCCGAAAATGAGAACAGCGGAGGTAAGAAACAGCGTCACGATCCCTGGGGCACCTGAGCCTCGGCCGTTGCCGCGGCAGCACGCGCCCGGAACTTTGCTGCGCCAGCGTGCTCTGGCAACCAGCCGGTGACGATGTAGCGAACCCGGTCACCGATGTTCACGGCGTGGTCACCGATGCGTTCATAGAACCGGGCAACAACCGCAAGCTGCACGGCCACTTGGAGGTCGATGCGCCCGGCATTGTGACTCTCAAAGATCACTTGGATGAGCTCGACCTGCAAGCGGTCAAGCATGTCATCCATGTCGTCAAGGGCGGAGGCTACAGCCACATCGCTCTCGGCATAGGAGTCGATCGCCAGTGCAAACAGGTGCTGGGCCTGCTCGGCCATGCGGCTGACGACCCCACGAATCTTCGGGTCGAGCGGGTGACCGTGGATGCGGCGTGATCCTTTGCAGATGTTGGCCACAGATCAGCTGAACGTTCAATCTCACCAATCAACTTGAGCGCGGCGACCAAGCTACGCAGGTCACCGGCCATCGGCTGTTGCAGCGCGAGCAGCTTGTAGCAGCGTTCCTCGAGATCGATCGAGCGGGCGTCGAGCTCGTCGTCGGCCTGAATGAGGTAGTCGGCACCCTCGAGGTCACTGTCGAGCAGCACATTGGTTGCCCGAGGGATGGCCTCGATGACCGACTGGCCAAGACGAACGATGTCGGCACGGACATCATCGAGCTCGATGTGATAGCTGCGGCGGAGTTCTTCGGGCATCAGCCGACACGACCTGTCACGTAGTTCTCGGTGCGCGCATCGCCGGGGTTCGAAAAGATCGTCTGCGTTGGAGCGTATTCAACGAGCACCCCGGTGCGACGATCACCGTTGGGGTTCACTTCAGCGGTGAAGAACGCAGTGCGGTCGCTGACGCGAGCGGCCTGCTGCATGTTGTGGGTGACGATGACAATGGTGAACTGTGATTTCATTTCCTGCATGAGGTCTTCGACCCGCGCTGTAGCGATCGGATCAAGAGCCGAGCACGGCTCATCCATCAACACAACATCGGGCTCAACCGCAATGGTGCGGGCGATGCAAAGCCGCTGCTGCTGACCACCCGACATGCCGAGCGCAGATGTGTTCAAGCGGTCCTTCACCTCATCCCAAAGGGCAGCGCCGCGCAACGACTTCTCGACGATGGCGTCGAGTTCAGTCTTCTTCTTGACGCCGTGCACCCGGGGGCCGAAAGCAACGTTGTCGTAGATACTCTTGGGAAAGGGGTTCGGCTTTTGAAAGACCATTCCAATGTGATGGCGCACCTCCGTAGCGGAAACTCCCTCGGAGTAGAGGTCAATGCCGCGATACCTGACGGTACCTTCGACGCGAGCCCCAGGGATGAGGTCGTTCATACGGTTCAGGCTGCGCAGCACCGTGGTCTTACCGCAGCCGGACGGCCCGATAAACGCGGTGATCTCGTTCTTTGCGATCGTGAGGCTCACGTCTCGCACTGCCTTGAAATCGCTGTAGAAAACCGCTACATCCTCCAACGCAAAAACGCTGTCGCCAGCAGTCGCTGACGGGCTGGACGGCGCCCGGTCGGGAACGTCGAGCTTCATCGTGGAAGTCTCCTTCGAGGTGCTTGCGTCCAACATGGGATCACCTTTTCGTTGCGAATCGGGCACTGACCAGCCTCGCTATGAGAGTAAAGAGGAACGAGACGAGGAGGAGCGTCAGCGCCGCTCCCCATCCTCGCGCCTGCGCGGCGGGAAAGGAACTGCTGGCGTTGCTGTAGATCTGCAGCGGTAGAGCGGTCATTGCCTCATCGGCGAAGGGGTTGATTTGCAGCGACTTGGCGGCACCAATGGTGAACAAAAGCGGCGCCGTCTCACCCGCAGCCCGAGCGACGGCGAGTAGACCACCGCTGATGATGCCGGGTGCTGCGGCCGGAAGCACCACGGTGACGATGGTGCGAGCCTTACTGGTGCCGAGCGCCAGCGATGCTTCACGCAGATAGTTCGGTACCAGCTTGAGCATTTCCTCAGTGGTGCGAATGATGATGGGCAGCATCAAGCACGCCAGCGCCAACGAGCCGCCCACGCCGCGTTGCTTGAACGTAAGGGTGAAGATCACGTAGATGAACAAGCCCATGACGACCGACGGCACGCCAGTCATGACGTTGGCCATGAACCGCACGATGCGTCCGAAGATGCCCTTGGCGCTGTACTCGTTCAGAAAGACGGCTCCCATAATGCCGAGGGGGGTAGCCATCAGTGTGGCCAGTCCGGTGACGACAAGCGTGCCCACGATGGCGGGGCCCACACCTCCGCCTGGCCGACGCTCAATAGGCGCAATGTCCTTGGTGAGAAACGACCAGCCCATGACTTTTGCGCCACGGCTCACGACGGCTGCGAGTACGAACAGCAGAGGGATCATGACCACAAGAAACGACACAAAAAGGAGGCCGCTCATGAGACGGTTCTTTATCGAGCGCCAGCCGCCCTGAGCTGCCAGGTCAAGTGGCGCCGAGGACTCATGCAGGCCAAGCGATGTGAGAGCCATCAGCGACCCCCCGCCGACCGAAGTTGCGAGCGGGCGACGGTGCGCGTTGCGACGGTGTTGACCACCAACGTGATCAAGAACAACGTGACCGCCAACGCAATGAGGGCCGACTTGGTCGGAGTGTCGGCTTCTCCCCATTGACTGGCGATGAAGGCGGGCATGGAGTTGCCGGCGCCGAACAGGTTGGCGGTGATCTGTGGCGAAGAGCCAATGACCAAGGTGGCCGCAATGGTTTCACCCATGGCTCGACCCAAGCCCAGCATGATGGCCCCAACCAGGCCGCCCTTGGAGTGCGGAATCACCACGCCGCGGATCATTTCCCACTGGGTGGCGCCAAGTGCCAAGGCACCCTCGCGCTCCCCCGGCGGGCAGGTATCGACGATCTCACGCGACAGTGACGAAATGATCGGCGTGATCATGAGCGCCAAGATGATGCCTGCGGTGAA
>JAYTKG010000571.1:0-2059 GCA_043730435.1 Acidimicrobiia bacterium
ATCGCCGGTGCGTGTTTGTTCCTGTGTTCCGACGACGCCAGCTACATCACCGGGCAGCTCATCGGCGTCAACGGCGGCATGTACATTTGATGACCGCCCAGATCAAGCACCACCCAGAGAGACGGTCGAAAGACTCAGAGACACGGTCGAAAGACTCAGAGACACGGTCGAAGCTGCTCGACGCCGCGGAGCACATCATGCTCGATGAGGGCTACGCTGCGGTGACCTCGCGCCGCGTCGAGAAGCAGGCAGGGATCTCCTCGCAACTCGTGCACTATCACTTCGGGTCGATGGACGGTTTATTCATCGAGCTCATTCGGCGACGCTCGGAGGTCGGCCTCCACTCCTTCCGTCAGCTACTAGAGGGTGACAAGCTTTCGCTGCGCATACTGTGGGACGTGCAGGGCGGTGTTGAGGGTCGCTTTGAAGTCGAGCTGGCTGCTTTGGCCAACCACCGCAAAGTGGTGGGCGTCGAGCTGATTAAGTACGCCGAGCAGTTCCGTGAGATGAGCACTCAAGCGATGACGAAGTTGCTCGCCGTGCACGGCCTCTCGACCACGCAGTATCCACCGCGGGTGATGTTCATGGCGCTGACCGGTCTTGGCCAGCTGATCAGTCTTGAGCGAGGGTTCGGCATGACCAACGGTCACGACGAAGCGGGAGCGTTCATGGACCTGTTACTCACATCGATCGAACGGAAGACTGCCACATGACGCCGAATCCAACGCCGAATCCAACGCCGAATCCAACGCCGAGTCCAACCCTGGACCCACGCCTGCGGGTCGTTCAATGGGCCACCGGCAACATCGGTACACGCTCGCTCCGCCATCTCATCGAGCACCCTGACCTGGATCTTGTCGGTGTTTTTGTTCACGACCCGGCCAAGGTCGGACGGGATGCGGGAGATCTTGCCGGGCTCGCGCCGAACGGCGTCATCGCGACCGATCAACTCAGCGACATCATTGCGCTGAAACCCGACTGCGTGATCTACATGCCGCGCCACCCAGACCTCACTGTCATCTGCCAACTCCTGGCTGGCGGCAGCAACGTCGTCACCACCACGGGTGTCGGGGCGCACCCGGCGAGTATGGACCCCGATGCTCGCGAGCAAATCGAAGCAGCCTGTCGCCTCGGCGGCTCGTCGATCCATGCCACCGGTAGCAGCCCAGGGTTCATCACCGAGACCCTGCCGCTGGCGCTGATGAGCATTCAACGCCGGCTCGACCGGATCACCATCGACGAGTTCGCCGACCTTTCCCGCCGCGACTCGCCGGGACTGCTGTTCGATGTGATGGGCTTCGGCAAGCCACCGACCGAGATGCTTGCAGGCCGCGCCGACCACCTTGGGGGTAGCTTCGGACCGTCGTTGCGCAACCTTGCCGACACGCTCGGAATTCATGTAGACGAGGTGACCGCACGCCAGGAGTTGGCCGTGACACCGCGTCGAATCGAGATCGCCGCGGGCGTGCTCGAAGCCGGAACGGTTGCCTGCCAACGCAACGTGATCTCGGCCCGCAGCGACGGGCGAGACGTGGTGGTATTCCGAGCCAATTGGTATTGCACCACCGAGCTTGACCCCGCGTGGGACCTGCTGGAAACAGGCTGGCGGGTCAATGTCGAAGGCGACGCCCCGCTCTCCCTTGATGTGCGGATGCCAATTTCCTTGGACCAGATGGCCGCAACCACGCCCGGCTACACCGCCAACGGCGCCGTCAATTCGGTGGCGGCCGTATGCGCCGCAGCACCCGGCATGGTGACCATCGCCGACTTGCCGCGGGTTGTGCCCGTCCTTGTCTCCGATTCCCCCGAATAGCGGTTGGCGGTGCATGGGGTCGCCTTAAGCGTGATCTGCGTGTGGGTCTGCGCTCCGATAGGTATGACCATATTTTATAGTCAGATTGGATATAGTGGACGATGTGACTACCACCATGAGTGTTCATGAAGCCAAGGCCAAACTCTCCCACGCAATCGCCCTCGCCGAGGCGGGCGAATCTGTGGAGATCACGCGGCACGGCAAAGTTGTTGCGCATCTCGTTGGTGCTCGCGGTGCCCCACGGGT
>JAYTKG010000572.1:0-3778 GCA_043730435.1 Acidimicrobiia bacterium
GCATTACTTGTACGAGTGAGCTTCGTCGGGGAACTCGCCCGCCTTCACTTCCTGTACGTAGGCATCCACCGCGGTGACGGCCGCCGCGCGCAGGTCGCCATACTGTTTGGCGAAGCGAAGTTTGAGATCGGCCAGCCCGAGCACATCGTGCAGCACCAAGACCTGGCCGTCGCAATGCGGACCGGCACCGATGCCGATGGTGGGGATGTCGAGAATGCCCGTGATCTCCTGGGCGAGGGTGAACGGAATGCCTTCGAGCACCACGCCCATAGCCCCCGCCTCCTGCACGGCGAGGGCATCCTCGATCAGTCGTTCGCGTGATCCGGGTGGGGCGTGGCCGCCCACCTTTTCGCCACTGGTGCGACCCTGCACCTTGTGGCCACCCATGCGGTGGTAGCTCTGCGGCGTGAGCCCAATGTGGCCCATGACCGGAATGTCTACCCTGGCAATCGCTTCAATGGTGGAGGCCATGTTCACGCCACCTTCTAGCTTTACTACCTGCACCCGGCCCTCCTTGATGAGGCGGATCGAGCTCTCCAACCCTTGCTGTGGGCTCACCTGATAGGAGCCGAACGGTAGGTCGCCGATGAGCAGTGGTCGGCTGAGACGCCGGGCCACGGTGCGGCAGTGGTACACCATCTGATCCATTGTGACCGGCAGCGTGTTCGGTAGACCCTGCACCACCATACCCATCGAGTCACCAACCAGCACGCTGTCGATGTCCGAGCTATCGAGCAGGCCGGCAAACGTCGCCTCGTAGCAGGTGATCATGGTGATCTTTTCGCCGCGCCCCTTCATCTCAAGAAAGCGGGGAACCGTGACCTTGTCTGGGGTGCTCACAGACGTGAACTTAGGCGATGAGACGAAGACGTGGGGTCCGTGACCGGTCGAGCGTGACGTGCGTCATAGCCCGGGCGATGGCGGGAGCTTTGTTGAGATCCATGTAGTCGGCACCGATGACGCGTCGGGCCGGATAGTTCGGCTCGACCAGAGTGACGCTGACCCCGCGGCGGCGAAGCTGACGTCGCTCGCGGGCGATGATGGCGTGCAGGCCGAGCCGTAGCGGATGCTCTACCGACGCCGGCCGGCTCAAAAACTTCGACGACATCGGTGACACGATGGTGACGCTATGAAGGTCGTAGTCGAGCGCAACATCGGCGTTGGTGGGGGAAAAGAAGCCACCGTCGCTGTACTGCTGGCCGTCGATCACGACCGGGCGGAACATGCCCGGCACTGCGCACGACGCTGCGGTGGCCGTAACCACAGAGATGCCGTCGTCAGGGCCGAAGACCCGGCGTTTGCCGGTTGGTACGTGTACGGCACAGAGCCGCAATCGGCTCGGCCACCGACCCTGGAACACGTCTTCAAACGGGCCCGCAAACGCGAGAGTATCGACCTCGCCATTGGAGAACAGCGATCCGCTTCGGATGGCGATGCGTTGACGAAGGTCGGGGTAGAGCTTTCGAGGCGTACGGGGCGGCAAACGAAAGTCTCCCCAGCCGAGATGGGGCAGCGTCATGAGTGTGCGCGCGGCAAGGTGCAGCGGACTGTGGTCTTCGCGGTTGCCGACGCCGTCGATGTCGAACGCGTCAGCCAGGCTGTCGACCGAATATCCGTCGGCCAAAAGGCCAGCCACAATGGCACCCCCGGACGTGCCGACGAACAGATCGATGTCCTGCGGGTCGCGCCCCGTCTGCTGCCGGAGCGCTCGCAAAACGCTGAGATGGTAGGCGGGGCCGATAATGCCCCCTGCGCCAAGCACCAGTCCGGTCGCGTTCATGGCGCCATTCTTCACCCACGCCCTGCGCGATTGCCAGGATATTTGTGAGGGATCGTGAGGACTTTGGTCACTTTCTCACCGACCTTGCGACAGAACCGGTCGTCAGACGACCGGATTTGTCGCGACGTCCGCCGACGTCGGGAAGTCAGTCATGCCAAGAGGGCCTTCAACGCGACGTCGAGCGTGGGATGGTTGAAGGTGAAACCACTTGCGGTCAGCTTGCTCGGCATCACTTTCTGGCCATCGAGGAGAAGATTCTGCACCAGCTCCGCTCCTAGCAGCAGCTTGGGTCCGAACGACGGGATGGGGAATGGTGTCGGACGTTTCAGGGCTGAGCCGAGTGTCTTGGTGAACTCACCATTGGTCACCGGATTTGGTGCGGTGAGGTTGACGGGACCGGCCACGTCGGCGGTGATGAGGTGCATGATGGCGCGCACTTCGTCGTCGAGAGAGATCCAGCTTTGCCATTGCTTGCCGCTGCCGAAACGGCCACCGAAGCCCAGCTTGAAGATCGGCAGTTGTTTCTTAAGTGCGCCACCTTTGGCCGACAACACAATGCCGGTACGAATGTTCGCCACCCGAATGCCTGCTGCCGATGCGGGAGCGGTGGCGGCCTCCCACTTCACGCAAAGATCGGAGAGGAACCCGGAGCCAACTTTGCTGGCCTCGGTCAACTCTTCGTCACCTCGGTTGCCGTAGATGCCTATAGCGGAACCCGACACCATCACGACCGGTTTCTTTGACAAGCCCGACAGCGCTCCGGCCAGGGTTGATGTGCCCTTGGTACGGCTCTCAACCAACTCGGTCTTGTACGCAGGCGTCCATCGTTTGTCGCCGATGCCGGCGCCAGCGAGATGCACAACGGCCCCACAGCCCTCGAGCGATGCTGAATCGATGGTGGTGGAACGTGGGTCCCATTTCACCTCGTCGCCCTTGGGTTCGCCCCGCACCAGGCGGATAGGCCGGTGCCCTGCCGCCTGCAGCGCAGGGATCAGCGCCGTACCGATAAGACCGTGGGATCCACTGATGACAACGTCCATCGGTGCAGCTTTGCACCCCTACAGATCAATCGTCGTGCCGACCTCAAACACGCTCTTGGAGGGCAGGTTGAAAAAGCGGGCGGCGCTCGCCGCCGTTCGGTTCTGAAACACGAAAATACGTTCGCGAAGTGGATCCATCAGATTGTTGTCGGTTGCTACCACCGTCTCTCTTCCGAGGAAGTAGGTGATCTCGTCGACATCGACGGCGGGTGTTGCCATCTGGCGCAGAGCCTCGGGTAGGTCGGGGACATCCATGAACCCGAAACGGACCATAACTTTCCAGATGCCCGGCCCGACTCTGGTCGCCACAACGCGACTAGCAGGACTGACAGTGGGTACGTCGTCGGAGTCGATGGAAATGAGCAGAACCTGCTCGTGCAGCACGCGGTTGTGCTTCAGGTTCACCATGAGCGCGGGCGGTATGGCTCCGGCGTCCTTGAACAGGTACGCCGCGGTGCCGGGCACTCGCTGCCATTCGCTCTCGGGCAACGTGTCGACGAACGATTCAATAGGCGTCTGGCCGCGCTTGATGACCTCGGCCACAACGGTACGACCCTTGCGCCAGGTCGTCATCATCAGGAACTGCGCCGCTCCGATAACAAGCGCAAACCAACCACCCTTCGGGATCTTGGCGATCTGGGCGATGAAAAACGACATGTCGATCGCCAGCAGCGGAAGGCCGACGGCCAGGGTCTTGGCCTTGGACCAACCCCAGTTGTGCTGCGCGACAGCCATGAACAGCAACGTGGTGATGGCCATCGTCATGGTGACCGCAATGCCATAGGCGGCCGCCAGATTGCTGGACGTACGGAAGCCGAGCACGAGTCCAATGCATGCCACCATCAGAATCCAGTTCACCACGGGCACGTACACCTGGCCCTGATGATCGGCCGACGTTTGGCGCACTTGCAAACGGGGCAGATAGTCAAGCCGCATTGCCTGTGTGGTGAGGGAGAAC
>JAYTKG010000573.1:0-2428 GCA_043730435.1 Acidimicrobiia bacterium
GACGGGGAACACTGGCTCGGACTCGGCGACGTGGATGGCTCGATGGACGATCTCGTGAAGGCTGCCCACGTGACCGACTTGGGCGTGGTGTTTTGGGCAGACTTGTACGGTGCGATTTGAAGTCACCTCATCGCGCAACAAGTCTAGTTGCCCATTCCGCCGGATCGCTCACCGCCCGTCGAGCAAACGAGTCAGGTGGCGGGTGGAACAAGGCGGCGCACGCCGCGTACCGACACGATCCACAACGCGCCTTCGACATCGCGATTTGAGGCGACGAGTGCAACTTGATCCACCACCGCGGCTGGGATCGCGACTGGCAGTGGAGCGCCGCCGATAATCCGGACCTGGCCTGGCAATACTGGCGTGCGGCGGTCGAACGGTCCCGCGTGCTCGTTGCTGAAGCCGTCGCGGACGGCGGGCTCGACCGGGCGAAGGGGCACGAGTTCGAGGGCTGGGGCACGCCGAGCGTGCGGCGTATTCTCATCGACATGATCGAGGAGTACTCCCGCCACACCGGCCACGCCGACCTCATCCGCGAGGCCATCGATGGTCGCGTCGGCGAGGATGCCCCGTCATGACCGTGAATACGATCAAACCGCTTAGGCCCGACACGTGGGATGACTTCGCCAGGCTGATCGAGCGACAGGGCACGGCCTCGTTTGGTGCGCCTGGCTGTTGGTGCCTCTGGTTCCACCCCGACGATGCTGCCAGGGAACCCGATGGTGAGAACGGTCGCGCCCGCAAGGAGCGACTTGTTAACCAGGGCCGAGCGCACGCAGCACTGGTCTTTGACGGTGATGTCGCCGTTGGATGGTGTCAGTACGGCAGCCCGGAGGAACTGCCGGGTATCCACCATCGCAAGGACTATGAGGCGGGTCTGATCACACTCCCTGAGTATCGTCTGACGTGCATCTTCGTGGATAAGGCCTGTCGGAAGAAGGGCGTTGCGGTAGCTGCCCTGCGGGGCGCTCTTGAGCTGATCGCGAACGCGGGCGGAGGGCGCGTCGAGGGGTATCCGCACGACCTCCCGAAAAGGAAGAAGCTCTCGGCTTCGTTCCTGTACAACTTGACTCGCAGCGTTTACGAGGAAGCCGGCTTCACCTACGAACGGCCAAAGGGCAATTGCGTCATGACCGCCACCGTTCCCCGCGCTGATTCGGGGAGCTGGTGCCAGGTCGGACGAAACTGCGCTCAACGGGCGTGGCGCTGCAGGAGGTGGATGGAGACGGCGTCGCCAGCGGTCTTGCCTATGCGTGTTTGGATGGCCTTCGTGACTGGGAGTTTGTGGGTGCCGTCACCGAGTGCCATGAACGAGGTGTGGAACTCGTGGCCGTCAATGGTGCCGCTGACTTTAACGAGTCCGCGCGTGCCGAAGAAGGCAGGAGTCCAGTCGGTGACGATGCACGTCCACGCACCTGGGCCCGTGCCTCGTTGAAGGGTGGCACTGAACGTGTGGTCGAGCGGTCCGACCGTGTTTAGCATGGTAGAAATCATTGCTGGTCCTCGATGACGTAGAAGCGATTGTGGTCAGGGTCGTCGAAACTAAACATCGGTGGCACGCCATCCCAACTTATGAGTGTGCTCATGGTTGGTTCTCCTTCTGGTTGGTTGGGTTGTACATCAACGAGCCCGGGGTGGTGAGCTCGGTACCTGTTTCGAGCCAGGTTTTGAGGCCCGACAGGATCATCGGCCAGCCGCCGTACAGGTCGGGGGCGGCGTCAGCCGAAAGTTGGTCGTGGATCACGGTTAATCGACACGAATCAGCGACCTGCTCGATCTGCCATGTGACTCGGGAGGTGTCGGCGGCGTCAGCGCTGTCGCTCCAATGGGCGTTAAAGCTCTGCACCAGCCGCCGGGGCGGGTCGATTTCGAGGTTAATGCCGTCGACGAGCGGATCGTTGGGGTTGCCCGAGTGTGTGACAGCATAGGACGAGCCTGCGGTCCAGTCGGA
Source organism: Acidimicrobiia bacterium (assembly GCA_043730435.1). Taxonomy (GTDB): domain Bacteria; phylum Actinomycetota; class Acidimicrobiia; order Acidimicrobiales; family Ilumatobacteraceae; genus JANMCE01. The sequence goes on from JAYTKG010000573.1 coordinate 1,952, forward strand.
GGTGATCGCAGAGCCGAACTGAAACCGGGCGCGGATCGCAGGATCGGTGATCGCCGCCCACAGGCGTTCAGGGGTGGTGCGGATATATATTTCAAAGACTTTCTCCATCGGGGTTGCCTCCAGTTGATGTTTCAGGCCGACGAGGCCGACGGCCCAGGGTTCGGTATATTTGCTCACCCAACGGTCGTGAACCAGGCGGATCGGGACCGGGTTGAGGTAGTGGTGTTTCTCCCGTCCGCGACGACGGCTAACGACGAGTCCAGCTTCTTCGAGGATCGAGAGATGTTTGGCGACTGCGATGCGAGTCATTCCACGGCCAGCGGTGAGCGAGAGCAGGGTTTGACCGTCTGTGGTGTGGAGCGCGTCGAGCAGATTGCGTCTGGTCGGATCGGCGAGAGCTCGGAATACGGTTTCCACACCACTCACTATAGGAAACCAAATGGTTACTTGTCAACCCTTCCCGCTGAATTTGTCACG
>JAYTKG010000574.1:0-4159 GCA_043730435.1 Acidimicrobiia bacterium
CCACCGACATCACCGTTGCGAATCGAAGTGACCTCGTCCTCGCAGCACGCAAGACGGCTACGGGCGAATATCGGGTGACGTTCCCGTCGATCGGAGGAACCGCCACCGTCGATAAGAAGGTCGCAGGTGTGATGACCACAATCTCGACGTTCGCTATCCCAGGAACCGGGGCACGCAAAGTCCGCTTCCAAATCCAGGGGACCAACGTGCGCACCCGAGTCTGGCAAGCAACCGACCCAGAACCAACAACATGGTCCAACCAGGTTGTGGACACGGCCGTCACCGGTGCTGGGGCGGTCGGGTTCAGTGTCAACCGGATCGCGGGCGTCAACACCATCACGATCGATGACTGGTCTCAGAATCCTTGGTACCTCGACGACGTGACCGTAACCGCCAGCGCATCGACGCTCTCGACCAAGGGTTTCGAGAGCGACGTCTGGGTTGGAGCCACGAGCACGACGACATCGCAAGCCCACACGGGCCTGAACTCGCTGCCGGTTAGTAGCGCCCGAAGCAACGTCTCGTTCACGGCTAGCGTCCTGAACACGCTGTCTGGCTGGATGAAAGGCACGGGTACCGTCACCCCAACAATCCAGTTCTTCGGCCCGACCTTCACGCTCCTGGGCACGGCGACTGCATCAAACCTGATCCTATCGAGCACGGCGTGGCAGCAATGGACCACCACCTACACGCCACCAGCTGGCACCGCGTTCGTGCAAGTCAATCTCGACGATACAGGGAACTCTTGGTACCTGGATGATGTCATCGTCACGACGGGTACAGGCACCGCAACCCCGACCACGGTCACGGTACCGGTGGGATGGGCGCCGGTCACGACAAGCTCCACGGCTGGTGTGACCATGTCGACGTTCACCCACACTGTGGCTGCTGGTGATCCGGTGTCATGGGCGTTTGGTTTGTCGCAGTCGGTGAAAGCGGTCGGCTCGATCAGTGCCTACTCGGGTGTTGACACAACCACCCCGATCGACGTGACCGCGACCGGCACGAATGTGTCCGGCACAGCGCATGTCGCTCCGTCGGTGACCACGACCGGCGTGAACCGGCTAGGTCTGACGGTCACGGCGGCGACCGCTGTCACGTCGATGACACCACCGGCGGGTTCGACAGAGCGCTCCGATCAGGCCGGTAGCGCCGGTGCACCCACAGCGACGATCGAAACCTCCGATTTCCCGCAAGCTGCGGCCGGCGCCACGGGCACGAAGACCACCGTCACGGCTGCTGCGGCGACGACGACGGCGACACTCACGCTACGACCAGCCAGCAGCGGTGGGACCACGAAAGTCTCCTATGTCCGTGACGTTCTGAACCGGATTGTGGAACGCAAAGTCAACGACGTTACCGTGGCCCGGTACACGTTCTCGTCGGGCGGTGATACCCCCGACGCCGAACTTGATGTTACGAACGTGATCCAGCGTCGCACGCTCGGTCTTATGGGCGGCGCTGTCCTCTCCAAAGCCACGGGTAGTAGCGAGATTTGGTCGATCTCCAACCTCCACGGCGACACCATCGCAACCCTCGGCTCCACCGGCCTGGTGACCGGTGGGCCGTTCACCTACGACCCGTTCGGCAAGGCTATCGGCGGGCTACCCGACAACCAGATCGGGTCGTTCGACAACGGCTGGCTCGGCCAGAACCAACGACCACTCGAGCAGCAAGCCGGACTGCGAGCGGTGATCGAGATGGGCGCCCGCATCTACGACCCCCAAATTGGACGCTTCTTGCAGTCCGATCCGATTGAGGGCGGCACCAACAACGACTGCGCCTACGTCGAAGACCCCATCAACCAATACGACCTGAACGGAAAATGGTGTGCATTCGGGAAGAATCCGAACGGAAGCTGTCGAGGAGCCAAGCTCGCACGGAACCCGATTTTGCAGGCTGCTCTCACGATCGCTGCCTGCGGTGGGGGCCCAATCGCATGTGCGATTGTCAATGCAGGTTTCATCGCGGTTAATGCCGCAGATCGGTGCAAGAACGGCATTGACGGAAACTGTATCGTTGGCACTGCAATCGATGTGGCTGCTGCCGCCTTCCAGGTTAGGAGCGTCAAGACCGCCTTTAAGGCAGCCGTGTATGGGCCACGCTTTGTGCCAAATGGTGCCATCCTTAGGCCACTTATCGGTCCGAAGCAGGCGGCGTGGGCTACCGTGCGCTGGAACATGTGGAAAACGACGAAGGTAGTTGGAGGACAGTTCGTTGTGCAGAAGATCGTGAGTTGGGCAAACAAGCATGTCTTCTAGATCTCAGCGAGCGTTGATTGGGCTTGGACTAGCTGTTCCACTTTGGTCGGGGGCGCTCATCCCAGTGTTTCTTTTTCTAGTCCGGGATACCGATTTCAACGCTCCCGGCAAGGGCGGGCAGGCGATAGCCGCGTCGGTTTTGACGCTTCCGGTCCTTGTGAAGACAGTGTTGCGATTTGCGTCATCGGACGTAAGGCAGGAGGGCGAGGTCATTTACGTCCGGAATCCCTTCCGCACGTTCGAATTCAAGTTGTGCGAGGCCTCTGGATACATCGATGTGGAGCGCCCCGGTGGCGCTTACACTGCGCTGGTTCGCCGGAAAGATCAGCGCATCGTCCGGTTGATAGGTCTGCCGTTTCCTCCGCCCGCTGATGTAGTCGATCTTGGTGCTTTGCCGTTCGTCGACATCCTCAGTCGACGAAATTACTGGTAAGTGAAGGTGACTTGAAGCGTCATTGCTACTTCCCAAAAACCGCCCTGGCCCCGGCCAGCGTCAGCCGAGTCGGTAGCCCGATTGGTGTGTCGGCGACTGGGGTGAATGTGTCTGGTACGAATCATGACGAAGACCGGGGTGAGACTATGCGAACGTGGTCCAGCGTCGCACGCTCGGCCTGATGGCCGGTGCAGTCTTATCGAAAGCGACAGGCTCGGAGGTTTGGTGGCCCTACGCTATCGACCTGGGAGGGCTCTTACGGTCGCAAGCACATACGTCTCGTGCAAGAATCGGGACAAAGCGGCTTGTGCGCTCGGTGTTGTATCCATTGCAACGACGGGTGCCGGTCGTGCTATGCAAGGGACAGGTCGAGTGCTTAAGGAGGCCAGTGCCGCTCGAACTTCGCTTCGATGGTTCCAAGGTCCGGTGAAGAAATTTGTTACAGGACCAGCTATGAAATCGATGGGTAGAGCCTTGTATTCCGGCGGATTTAAATCGGGTCTTTCGAGTACAAGTCTATCGGTAGCTGGGGTAGGACTCAATTATGCACGGGGTATTTCTGACCGTGACCGGCACAGAGCGAAAGCCGTTCGGGCTCGCGAAGGTAAGAAGAGCCCATACTGCTGGTGTTTATGTCTATGGTTGGTACCCGCAACTACGCGGTCGCCCGGTTCACAGACGCTTTGATCCCGTTTCGGTAATGGTCGATGGCCGCCATGCCGGAGCTTGTAGTTTGCTGAAGCGTGCCCTGTTTGTACCGACGTCCCCCGGGCCGCACGAAGTCTCTCTGATCGGCAATGGTGAGGAACTGACGAGACACAGCATGAATGCGAGAACCGAGAAGATTGTTCTTGAATTCTGGCCGACCTATGAGTCGTTTGGCCCTCTTCCGGGAAGAGACGTCGAGAGATTCAACTTCAGGCAACTGGACCGAGGTGAACGTGGTCCGCAGTCTGCGGCTGGCGTCGTAACCTTTGAGCCGTCAAACGCGGGGCTCAGTTGGCCTTGGCTCCGGCGAGCTCCTGGGCGATGTAGATGATTTGGTCTTCTTGGCCACCGACGAGTTTTTGTTCGCCGCACTTCAACAGCACGTCGGCGCCGCTGACGCCGTATTGCTCGGCGGCGCGATATGCGTGCTTCAGGAAGCTGGAATACACGCCGGCGTAGCCCATGATGAGGGCGAGACGATCGATGATGCATTCACCGTCCATGACCGGCCGGACGATGTCTTCGGCGACGTCGATGAGGCCGAGCACGTCGATGCCGGTCTTGATGCCAAGACGCTCGGCCACGGCGGCGAAGACTTCGTTGCGGGTGTTGCCGGCACCAGCGCCGAATCCGCGGGTTGAACCGTCGATCTGCACGGCACCGGCGCGCACCGCAATAACGGAGTTGGCGACAGCACCGGGTAGAGGCCGTCGTGGCCGAACTCAACGGTGATGCTCAGGCTGGTTTCCACGGTCAC
>JAYTKG010000575.1:0-11764 GCA_043730435.1 Acidimicrobiia bacterium
CGGCTGAAAGAACACGGCTACCAAACGTGGCGCGACCCCAACGGCCAATGGCACGTCCAACGCCCCAACGGCACCGAAATCCAACCCGCCGCCTGATACAGCGGGCGCTCCGGCGCGCCCCGAAGCGGGTCGTCGTAGCTGGGATGGTGGCGACGGCCGGGGAGTGTTGGGAACGGCTGAGCCCGCCGTGGGTCGCTGCGTTTGAGCAGGCTTGGATCTCGTTCGGCGAAGGCAACGTTGGCATCGGCGCAGCACTGACCGATCCTCAAACCAATGGCGAGTCGGTCGTATCTGTGGGTCGCAATCTTGTGGTCACTACCCCTGCCGATGATCAGCCGTTAGCGGGCAACTACATGGCTCACGCCGAAATGAACGCGTTCGCCTCGCTCGCCGCATACAACGCAGAGGGTCTCAATCTCTACACGACGCTTGAGCCGTCGCTCTCGCCCAATCACCTCTTGTCGCTGAGCTACGGCAACTCGCAAGCGATCGAGGTCCGATCCTGACCGGCCTCACACTGGCCTGGCCAGCGCTGTCATCAAACGACTCCGTCCGCTAACGCCTGGCCGCCAGTGGAGCTTTGATCATTTGGAGCGCCGTTTGAACGGCAGTGACATTCGAGCGCTTGGCGGTGTTGGTTCGCCAGGCGGCGAAGACGTGGCGCAACAGGGTTGGGGTGACGTTAACCATCGAGACTCCGGTGGGAACGGTGCCGCGACCGAGTCGGGGTATGACCGCTACGCCGAGCCCGGCGGCGACCAAGACGAGCTGCGTGGCATGTTCGCTGGCGGTATGGACAACGTCGGGCTCGCGGCCCATCAATCGAAACGTGTGGACAAGCCAATCGCCACAGATCGAGCCTGGTGGCCATGTGACCCAATGTTCGTCGAGTAGGTCCTCGAAGGAAACTGTGCGGCGTCGCGCTAGACGATGACTCTTCGGCACCGCCATATCGACAAGGTCATCAAACAGCGCGAGGCGGGTCGTTGAAGGCGGCATGGACATCGGAGCGTTGTACCAGTCCTGCACGATCACCACGTCGACGTCGCCACTCACCAGTCGGCCAAGCGCCTCTGGCGGTTCGAGCTCAACAAGGTGGGCTCGCAACGACGGATAATCGCTGCCGAGTTGCCGCAGCAGGGTGGGCCCAATCCCTCGTGCGGCCGTTGGAAAAGCGGCGATTGTGATTGCGCCCGCCACTTCACCGGCGAAGGCGTCAAGTTCGCCCTCCACCCGCTCCACATCGTCCAGCAGTCTTGTGGCGTGGCCCACGAGCAACAAGGCGAGATCCGTGAGCCGAACGCCGCGTCCGGACCGTTGGACAAGTTGGTGACCGACCTCGCGTTCGAGTTTGCTCAACTGCTGCGACACCGCGGAGGAGGTGACGTCGAGGGAGTCGGCCGCGGCCCCGACGGAGCCGTGCTCGGCGACTGCACGCAGAACGCGGAGACGCTCGATATTCAGCATGTAGCAAGCCTAACCAGTAGATGACAGACCGGTTACTTGTGCTGAACCATTGGTTTCGGCAATCGTTACGACGTGCCGACGAGATCATGGTTGAAAGAGTGGGGACCGATCATTGGTCCCGGCTGCATTTGGGGCTCGTCGTATCTCTTCATTGCCGAGGGGCTCACGGCCATGCGACCTGCCGGTATCACGTTCGTTCGCACGTCCATCGGGTTCGCGGTGCTGTCGATGATTCCTGGCGTGAGAGCAGGAATCGACCGGCGAGACCGATGGCGCGTGCCGTTGCTCGGCGTTATCTGGCTGGCGGTTCCAATGTCGATGTTTCCGTTCGCCGAGCAGCACGTGTCCTCTGCGCTCACCGGTCTGTTGAATGCTGCAACGCCTCTGTTCGTTGCCGTTGTGGCAGCGGGGCAGGTCAGAACGATGCCGTCGCGTGCCGTGCGGATCGCGCTCGGGGTTGGGATGGGAGGGGCGGTGCTGATTGCCGCGCCGAGCCTGCGGAATGGGCGCAGCGAATTGTGGGGTGTGCTGCTCGTGGTGACAGCTCTCTGCTTCTACGGTTTTGCCATCAACCTGGCGCGGCCGCTGCAACAGCGCAACGGTGCGCTGCCGGTGATTTGGCGGGCGGTGGGAATCGCAGCGCTGCTGACTGCTCCAACCGGGTTGCCGGCGGTTGTGGACGCGAAATGGAATGTCCCGGCTCTCCTGTCGATGATTGCCCTTGGCGCATTGGGCACCGGCGTCGCCAACATTCTCGTTGCGAACGCCGCCGGCAACTCGACGGCCACACGAGCCAGCGCAATGGGGTTCATCATTCCCGCAGTGTCGTTACTGCTGGGGATCATGGTCCGACATGAACACGTAAACCCCCTGTCGATCCTGGGTGGCGCAGTATGTCTCGGCGGGGCATGGCTTCTCGCCCGCGCCGCACGATCGTGACGCCAGCGGGCCGATGCTCGGTGATAGGAATTGTTTCGATGACGAACGACACGACCTTGCAAACGACGTCGGGGGGCCTTGAGCTCACGCACGACATGCTGGCGGCGCCGCCGATCCATATCCCTGATGGTCGGGGTGGGGCGTATAAGACAGAACTCGTTATCGAACGTGGCCCCGATCGTACGGTGAAGATCCTGTGGTGGTACGCCGATGATCCGAGAACGGAGCCCCACAATCATCCGTGGGCGTTCACCAGTGAAATTCTGGCCGGCGGCTACACCGACGAGCGCTACCGACTGGCAGGCGACGGCACCATCGATCACGAGACGGTTCTCCTGCGCGCCGGGGATGTGAATGTCGTACCGGAAGGCATCTATCACCGCGTCACCGATGTGCTGCCGGGAACCGTGACGCGGATGACATGCGGTTCGGCGGCAGCGGGGAATGCGTGGGGTTATCTCGACATTGATTCGGGGGAGATCTCAACATCTGACGACCCGATGTTCGTTGCGAACCTGCGTGCCATCAACCCGCACCTTCGTCCGGCTGGCTAGAGACTCTTCCAGTAGAAGATGGTTGGGGTGCGACTGCCGTCGGGGTTGAGGGCGTAGTCGGGCACGATGCCACTGCGGGTCCAGCCGAGGCGCTCGTAGAGGCGGGCGGCTTCGTCGGTTGCGGTATCGAGCACGAGCAGATCCCGGCCGATGGAACGGGCGTGGGCTTCTGCTGCCTGCATCAACTCATCGGCCATGCCTTGCCTGCGGGCGCGAGTGTGGACGAGCAGCTTGGCTATGTCGGCGCGGTGGGGTTGGTTCTCGGCACCGGCCAACACGAGCTGCACGGTGCCGTCAATACGGTTGCCGTGCTGGCTGGCGACGAACAGGATGCGGCGGCCCTGCTCGACCGCAACCGCAACGCTTCGCCAAAATGCGTCGGCTCGATCACGTGAGAGGGGTGACAGGAAGCCGACAGACGCGCCTGCGTGTACGCAGTCGATGAGCACCTCGGACAGGTCCGCAAGCTGGGCGCGGATATCCGCTGCCGTGAGTTGGTCGATCGTCGTCACGTTTGCAGCTTACGAATTCGAACTTGCGGCAGCTGCTGTTCGTGGGGAGCAGTAACTGCCGCAAGTTCGCTAGAACCGGCAGAACCGGCGGCTAGCTGAGGCCGATGATTTCGCCGTTTTCGTCGAAGTCGATGATGGCGGCGGCAGGGTTGGTGCCAAGACCGGGCATGGTGCGCATCTCTCCGCAGATGGGGTAGATGAAGCCGGCGCCGACCGAGGCGCGAACTTCACGCACGGGCAGCGTCCAGCCGGTGGGTGCGCCGCGAAGCGAGGCGTCGGACGAGATGGACAGGTGGGTCTTGGCCACGCAGATCGGCAGATGGCCGAAGCCATTCTTCTCGTACGAGTCGATCTGCTTGGAGGCTGACGGGTCGTACTTCACGCCGTCGGCGCCGTAGACCTTGGTGGCGATGGTGTGGATCTTGTCCCGCAGCGACATCTCGTTCGGGTAGAGCAGCTGGAAAGTGGACGGCTCGTTGGCCGCCTCAACAACCGCGCGGGCCAGATCAACCGCACCGGCGCCACCTTCAGCGAAGTGGTTGCAGACGGCAACGCGGGCACCCATCGATTCGGCAATCTCACGGATGGCTTGGTGTTCGGACGGATGATCGGTGGGGAAAGCGTTGATAGCAACCACGGGGGAGACGCCGTGGATCTTCACGTTCTCGATCTGCTTACGAAGGTTCGCTCCACCGATGTGAACGTCCTCGGGGTTCTCCATCAGCAACTCAGGCGGCAGCGGCTTGCCGGCCACGATCTTGTACTTGCCCGAGTGAGCCTTGAGTGCACGCACGGTTGCAACCAGTACGGCAGCGTCGGGGGCTAGGCCCGAGTTGCGGCACTTGATGTTGAAGAACTTCTCGGCTCCGATGTCGGCGCCAAAGCCAGCCTCGGTGATGAGGAAGTCTCCGCAGTGAATACCGATTTGGTCGGCGATGATGGACGAATTGCCGTGGGCAATGTTGCCGAACGGACCGGCGTGAACCAGCACCGGGGTATTCTCCAGCGTCTGCATGAGGTTCGGCTTGAGGGCATCTTTCATGATGACGGCCATCGACCCAGCGCCCGAAAGCTGCTCGGCCGTGATCGGAACTCCGGCTGCGGTGTAGCCAACCACGATGCGTCCGAGGCGGGCGCGCAGGTCGGCCTGGGAAGTTGCCAGGGCAAGGACCGCCATCACTTCGGAAGCAGCGGTGATGTCGAAACCGGTCTGGCGCGGAATACCGTCAAGCTTGGCGCCGAGACCCACGATGATGTTTCGTAGTGCTCGGTCGTTGATGTCGATAACACGACGCCATGTGATGTTGGAAATATCGAGGCCGAGCGGGTTGCCTTGGAACAGCGAGTTGTCGATCATGGCGGCGAGCAGGTTGTGCGCGGCGGTCACGGCGTGCATGTCGCCGGTGAGGTGCAGGTTGAGCGTCTCCATGGGAACGACCTGGCTGTAGCCGCCGCCGGCCGCGCCGCCCTTGATGCCAAAGGTGGGGCCCATCGATGGCTGGCGGATGGCAATGGTGGCCTTCTTGCCGATGTGGCTCATGGCCTGACCAAGACCAACGGTGGTGGTGGTCTTGCCTTCGCCGAGCGGCGTGGGGGTGACCGCGGTGACCACCACATATTTGGCCTTTGGCCGATCCTTCAGCGCATCGATGGCTTCTAGCTTGATCTTGGCGACATCGTCGCCGTAGGGCTGCATGAACTCGGCCGGCAGGCCCATCGATGCGGCAATTTCGCCGAGCGGTTTCAGGGATGCCTTGCGGGCGATTTCAAGATCTGACGGGAAGGCCATAGCGGTTTCGCACTCCGGTGTGTGAGGGACGTCACATTGTGGCGCGAATCGACCGGTGATGTTGAAACGAACGTTATGGCTTGGTGTCGGGCTCGTCGTCGGTCCGGCGAGGGGACCGGCGGCGATAGGGGGCGCTGGAGTACTGAGACACCGCGCCTGCCTCTTTGCAGACTCGGATCACCGCCGTTTCGGTGGTGCACAAAAGGGCGGCAATAGCGGCAACGGGGAGGGCAGACTCACGGCGGAGTCTGGCGATGAGCTCTCGGTCAGATTCGGCCAGCACGGCGTATCGGCGACGGGACATGCCCGCAGCGAGCCCACCGATTGGTGGGAAAGACATGGCCTCCAACGTAGCGAGCGTCTAGGTCGTTTGGCCCATATATTTTGTCAGGAACTCATCAAGAGTTGGCGCGGGCCGTGGTCGATTCGTCAGTCTGCGTCATGGTCATCGCCGGCCTTGGCCATGAGGTACCCCTTGGCCCGCTCGGCTTTCGGATACCGGTCGACCACTTTCCAAAACGCGGGAGAATGATCGGGAACCTCGAGGTGCGCTAGCTCGTGCACGATGACGTAGTCGAGCACCCAGTCCGGGAACGCCGCGAGTCGAGTGGACACGCGAATGGAAGCGGTAGCCATGGTGCAGCTGCCCCATCGGGCCTTCATCTCGTCCCACTTGATCTCACGGGCGCGCGGAAGGTCGTAGCGGCGCGCCAGCGTGGTGGCCCGGGAGCGGAGATCAATCGAATCGGTGGACATTTTGCGGGCGAAACGGCGACTCATCTCGGCCGTCCACCGCTCGATCTCCACCTCTGCCATCCATGACGGCACCGTGACGGTCAGAGTATTGCCCACCAACTGCGCCCCGACGGTTGTCTTACGGCGACCGCTTCGTACAACGGTGACTGCGAACGGCAGCTCGGTGATGGGCGAGGAGACCGGAACGACGTTGACTGCTTCGGGCGTCGGCGTCGGCGTCGGCGCCGGTGGCTCGAAGCTCTCGAAGCCGGGGAGGGCCGGCCCGCCAAAGGGTCGATGTCGTCGCATGAGCCTCAGACCTGCGCCGTGCCCGTGAACGTCGTGTGCTCGGGATCGGCCAGGAAAAGACGATCGCCGCCGGTGATGCTGAACTCGTTCACGTCGTACCAACGAGCGGCAAGGTTGGGGATGCTCGGGTCATGATCACCCAGCGAGCGGTCGAGGTTGCGCATGGCGCCGCTGTGGGTCACGGCCACGATGCTCGCACCCGGATGCCGAGCGGCGATATCGATCAAGGCCTCCGCCATGCGCGCCACGATATCGATCTCCTTCTCGAAGTTGTCTGGCCATCGGTGCTGATCAAGCCAGCCCGGCCAGCCGGTGCGGATCTCATGGAACGTCAACCCGGTCCAGTCTCCCGCATCGGTCTCGATCAAACGATCGTCGGTGTCGACCGGACCGACGCCGATGCCTTCAGCGATGATCTCGGCCGTCTGACGAGCCCGAACCAACGGGCTGGCGATGACCGCATCAACGATGCCAATCCGGGCTGCGGCCGACGCAGCCTGCTGCTGGCCCAGCGGTGAAAGGGGCGGATCGGCCCGGCCCTGCCACTTCCCGAGGGCATTCCAGGTGGATTGGCCATGGCGCACGAGAAGAATTCGGGTCGACGCCATGGCGGGTAACGGTATCGGTCCCAGCCTCGGTAAGGTGGCCGGTTGTGGCAGTTCTTCGACTTTTTGCCAGTGCCCGTGAAGCAGCCGGGGTAAACCGCGCCGACATTGCGGGGGGCACCGTCGACGAGGTGCTGGGTGCTGCCACAGCTCAATTCGGCCCGTCGTTTGGCGCCGTGCTGGCCATCTGCCGCATTTGGGTGAACGGTGAACCGGCGCAAGGTGCGACCCCGGTGACTGATCGTGATGAGGTGGCCGTACTGCCACCGGTGTCCGGCGGGTGCGGAGCGGCATAGCCTCGGGCCATGGACCCGTCCTGGCACGCCCGCATTGCATCCCCCGACTTCCTGCGCGACCTCGGGGTCAAACCGCTCGACGACGTGCGCAAGATGCGCTCGGCCTGCGGTCAGCTTGAAGCCCAACTGTCGTTCGCCCGCCGCCTAGTGCAGGGCCGCCTCGACATTGTGCAGGCCGAGCGCGATCGTCGCAAGGCCGGGTTGCCCGCTTCCAATCTGGCCGAACTGGTAGCGGCTCTCCCCGAGATGCTGTCCGGCAGAGTGCAAGGCGGCGGCGCCGGTTTCCGCTCGCGCGACATTGGTGAGAACGATGACCCCGTGCTCGAAGCCGAACTCGACTCGATCCTCGACGGTCAGTCACTCGTATCGCTCCCGGCATCGACCGACGCGCACGTCAGTGCCGTGGCCGACCGCCTCGTGGCGCTCGAGCGCACCATCTCCGACCGTCGCCGCTCGGCTTTAGAAGCGTTCGATGCCCTGTCCGCCGAAGTGATCCGCCGCTTCCGCGACGGAGAGGTTTCGGTCGAATCAGTCCTAGGCTGACGTTCGAGGAGCGCACACGGGCGCGCCTCGCCTACGGTTTGGAACGTGATGGATGAGATGGGCACCGAACCAGCCGTTCGACGGGTGGCCATGCTGTCGATGCACACATCGCCGCTGGCACAGGCCGGTTCGGCCGATGCCGGTGGCATGAACGTTTATGTGCGCGAGCTGGTGTCGGCGCTGGCGCAGGGCGGAGTCGACTGCACCACCTATGTACGACGCTGGTGCCCCGATCTCCCCGACGAGATGTACGTCGAGCCCGGCTTCCGAGTGGTGCACGTCAACGCTGGCCCGTTTGACCTTCCGAAGGAACATCTGCCCGATCTGGTGAATGAGTTTGCCGACGGCGTGATGGCCGACATGGACCGTCGCGGCGGCGCCGACATCGTTCACGCCAACTATTGGTTGTCGGGCATGGCTGGTCACCGCATCAAACACGAGCGTGACATTCCGCTTGTGTCCACCTTCCACACACTGGCGCGAGTGAAGGCCGAAGGCGGAGACCCGGAACCGAAGCGTCGTGAACAGTCCGAGGCCGGCATCATCGGCTGCGCCGACGCCATTTGCGTGAGCTGCACCGAAGAGGAGAGCCAGTTCCGTCGTCTCTACGGCAACCCGCCCGGCCGCGTCGAGATCGTGGCACCGGGTGTGGATCATGCGTTCTTCGCGCCCGGCGACCGCCGCGGTGCCCGTGCTGCTATCGGGCTCGGCGATCACCCGGTGCTGCTGTTTGTTGGTCGCATCCAACCGTTAAAAGGCGCCGATGTTGCGGTCCGCGCGGTCGCCGCGCTGCATCGCCCGGACGCGATCCTGATGATCGTCGGGGGTGCCAGCGGACGCGAGGGCGACACCGAAGTGGCGGCGCTGGTGAAACTGGTGAACGACCTTGGCGTCACTGATCAGGTGCGGTTCGTTGCGCCTCAGCCTCACCATCTGTTGTCTACCTACTACCGTGCCGCCGATGTCGTGCTCGTGCCGAGCCGCAGCGAGAGCTTCGGTCTGGTCGCGCTTGAGGCTGCTGCGTGCGGCACGCCCGTGGTGGCGGCCGGGGTGGGGGGGTTGATCACCCTGGTCGATCACGGTCACACCGGCTTTCTCGTGCAAGGCCGCGACCCGAACGTGTTCGCCGCCTACACAGCTGAGATTCTCGACTACCCATCGCTCGCCAAACAGATGAGCTGCGCCGCCGCAGTTCGAGCCAAGCGCTACACGTGGACGGCGGCGGCCGGGCGGTTGCGGCGGCTCTACATGGATCTCTCTGCTGACCGCCTCGTCGACTGCATGTGACACGCCGTGGATGAAGCCCTCTCGTCCGGCGCATTCTCCCACCTGGCATCCGACATAGATGGCTGGCTGGCGCAGGACCTCGTCACCAACGACGCCATGCTCGCAGTCGACCACGGTGGTCCCGATGACTGCGGGCCGGGGGAGCGGCGCTGGTATGTGCGCCTCGGCGGCGAACAAAAAGAGTTCACTACGGTGTGGCTCACCCTCGGTCAGCGCACCCTGCGATATGAGACATACGTGCTGCCATGGCCGCCACAACATGGACCGGAAATATTTGAACTTGTCCTGCGTCGCAACGATCACCTGATCGGGTGTCACTACTCGATCGGTATCGAGGACGCCGTGTTCCTCCGCGGCGAAGTGGCGTCCTTTGGCGTCACCGAAGCCGAACTCGACCGCGTCATCGGCACCCTCTTCGTTGAAGTCGAGCGCACCTTCCCCGCCCTCGTGCGCATGGCCTTCTGACAAAGCTCTGTCGCATTCGCGCATAACGCCGATTCGTTCGCGCATAAGCACAAGAAGCGAGCAGACACGACCTCCAACGGGTGCTTATGCGCGAATGTGAAGGGCGCAACGCGCGAATGGTGAAGCACGTAGCCCCTGTTTCCGATTCGCCGCGCTGAGCGCACACTCTTCTTTCGAGTCCGGTTGCGGGTGCCCACGTTCGGGGAAGACGAGCCAGTGCCACGCAGCCGGACTCTGTAGAAGAATGAGGGCATGAGATTTCGGCTTGCGGTATTTGGTGGTGGCAACATGGGTGGCGCCCTGATTGGTGGTCTGCTTGCGAATGGGTGGGCCACGCAGGAGGAGATGGTCGTCGTCGACGTGTACGAACCGACGCGCGACGCACTTCAACAGCGTCACCCCGCGCTGACGATCGTTGATTCTGCAACAAAGATCGACGGCGCGGAGGGCGCCCTAATTGCTGTCAAGCCCTACCAGGTGGCTGACCTAGGCACCTCACTCGCAGCGCTCGGTGTGAGTCGCGTGCTGTCGGTCGCCGCAGGGATCACCACGGCGGCGATGGAAGCCGCCATCGGTGGATCAGTTGCTGTCATCCGCTCTATGCCGAACACACCAGCGCTGGTGGGAGCGGGCGCGGCAGCCATCTCGGCGGGGGCGTTCGCCGGTGAGGACGACCTGGCCTGGGCCGCCTCCATTCTCGATGCCGTCGGCATGTCCGTGACCGTGCCCGAGCATCTGCTGGATGCCGTCACCGGGTTGTCCGGGAGCGGCCCGGCCTTCCTGTTCCTGGTCGCTGAGGCGCTCGTCGAAGGTGGCGTCTTGGCGGGCCTCACCCGTCCGACGGCTCGGGCACTGGTTGCCCAGCTCTTCGTTGGCGCAGGCGCCATGTTGAAGGAAACGGGTGACGAGCCGGCCCTTTTACGGGCCGCAGTCACCTCACCCGGGGGCACGACGGCGGCTGGCCTTCGAGAGCTGGAACGTGGCTCGGTACGGTCTTCGCTCATCGAAGCCGTGGCGGCTGCGGCGGCGCGCAGCAAAGAATTGGGCCAATAACGCCAAAAACGGCCCTTTGTCAGGTTTCCAGACAATCTTGACAAAGTGACACTTTTCACGGAGCCTCAGAATGTCCTAAGGTCATACCTACCTGGTGAGTAGGACCTTCTCGGCCTTGCAACTCAGGTAGTTCGCGCCGGCAACGGCAGCGTCCAGGGCTGGTGTCGCCGGGGGGTCGCCACCAGCCCTGCATTCCCTTCATGCCTCGTTTGCTGTGCTCCGGCTCGTTCCTCGCCTCCCACTTCGCAGCACTCGGGCTCGCTTCGCTCGAACAATGCTGCGAGTCGAGACAGGCGCTTTCTGCTTCCTCGCCTAACGTGAGCGGCGTGGGCCGTCGCTATCAAACTGTGAGTTTTCTTTCCGACCTGGGCACGGTGGATGAGGGTGTGGGCGTGGTGCGGTCGGTGCTGCGAGAAATGGCGCCGCACGTCGCCATCATCGACCTCACCCACGACATTGCACCGTTTGACGTGCGGGCCGGATCGCTGGCGCTGGCCCGGGCCATTCAGTACGTGGCCAGTGGCGTCGTACTCGCTGTCGTCGACCCGGCCGTTGGCACGGATCGCCGCGCCATCGCCATCGAAGTTGCCGATGGTGAAGGTGTGTTGGTAGGGCCTGACAATGGCCTCTTGGCTCCAGCCGTGGCGATGGCGGGGGGAGCAGGTCGCTCGGTGGTGTTGTCGAACACGGCGTTCCATGCGGAAGCCGCAGGTCCGACCTTTTCGGCACGAGACATCTTTGCCCCGATCACGGCGCATCTTTGCAACGGTGTGGACCTTGCCGAATTGGGTGAGCTGGTCGACCCCATCACGTTGCTGCCCGGCGTGGTGCCCCTGTCGCGTATCGATGGTGACGACCTTGTCACCGAGGTGATGTGGGTCGATCGCTTCGGCAACGCGCAGCTCAACATCGGCCCCGAAGAAATCGAGCAGTGGGGCCAGACGGTGCGAGTGCGCTTCGGTGACAACGACCCGCGGTCGGCCTCGGTTGCTCACACCTTCGACCATGTCGGTGCCGGCATCGGCCTTGTGGTCGACAGTTACGGCATGGTCACGGTGTGTCTTGCCCGCGGTTCGGCCGCGGCTGAACTTGGTCTCAACCCCGGTACGGAGGTGCGCTTGTCAAAGTCCGATGGTCCGCAGGGTTTCGCCACTGCGGTCGGCTTCCCGACCCGTCGCTAGGCTGAATGTCGATGCGTCCCGCCACCACC
>JAYTKG010000576.1:0-3059 GCA_043730435.1 Acidimicrobiia bacterium
ATCTGCGCAGCCGTTTTGGCTTGAGAACCTCGAGAGTTTCCGACGGTGGCGATAGATGTTCCACGCCCGCGAGGTCCATAGTGGACTTCACCAGGCGAGGTGCCACGTACGTGCCGTTGTTGGCGATGATGTTCATTGCTCCCACCAGCTGAATGCCGGTCACGCCGATGCCCTGGCCGAACGTCATCGTCGCCCGTCGAGCCTTGCTGATCTTCTCGAACTTGGGGAACAGGCCGGGTGTCTCGTTCGGGAACCCGAGACCGCTCAGCGAACCGAACCCGAACTGGTGGAAGTAGTCATTGATCTTGGCGTCGCCGACGGCTTTGGCCAGCTTCACCGTGCCGATGTTGGACGAATGGGCGATGATGTCGGGCAGGGTCATCGGCTTCGCTTCGTGGTTCTCAGCATCGGTGATGACACGGTCATCCACCTTGAAGCCGGTAGACGGAGCGCCGTCTACCAGCGAGATGACCGAGCGAGGGATGTCCCAGGTCTGCTCCAAATTGCTGGCACCCTCCTCGAGTGCAGCGGAAGCGGTGATGATCTTGGCCACCGAACCGGGCTCGTAGGTGTCAACCAGGGAATGATTCGCCGTCGACACAATCGCCTGTTTGGTAGTCGGGTCAACCTGCACGTTCGACATGACCAGCACCTCGCCGGTCAGGGAATCGAGGGCAACCACGAAGCCACCCTTTGATCTCGTCTCGATCACTCGAGCTTCGAGCAGTCGGTCCGTGGTGTATTGCAAGCGACTGTCCAACGTGAGGAAAATGTCATTGCCGGGCAGCGGCGGCGTGGTGAAGTTCTTCCCGTTGGGAATGGAATGACCGTTCAAGTCGAACTCGCGCTCGATTGAGCCGGGCGTGCCGGTCAACATGTCGTTGTACTGGGCCTCAAGGCCACTCGTTCCCTTGCCGTCGATATCGGTGGAGCCAAGCACACTCACGGCCAAATTACCGGCGGGCGTGTAGCGGCGAGACTCTGCCACGAAGTTCACACCGGGCAGTTCAAGTTGTCGCACCTGTTGGGCCAAGTCGTCATCCACCTGACGACGCACATACACGAAGCCTTCGGTGTTCGAGTTGAGTTTGGTGGCCAACTGCTGCGCTTCTTTGGCATCCATCCCAAGCACCTGCACCAGCTGAGCCAACACCGTTTCCTTCGCCGGTCCCTTGATCAAGCGAGGGTCGGCCCAAATGGTGGTGGCTGGCACGGTCATGGCCATCTCCACACCGGTGCGGTCAAAGATCGTGCCACGTCCGGCGGGCAACTTGGTGGTGTGTAACCGCTTGCTCTCGCCATCGTTCACGAATGCCGCCGCCTGCGTGGTTTGCACCAAGCCGACCCTCACCACGATGGCAAGAAACATCAGCGCAAAGACCACGTAGACACTCACCAGCCGCCGTCGGGTACGAACAGGTCGGGGTGCTCGTGCGAGTCGCACTGCCGCCGCAGTCGATGTCATTTGCTTTCTCCGAATATCTGCTTATACGAAGCCCAGTCGGGGCGGGTGGAAGATGCCGATGACACCTGCACATCTGGCCCGCCGGAGGCAGCAATCAGGACCTCGGTCACGATCTCGGGAGACGACGGGATGTACGACAGCGGGTTGGTGGCTGCCGCCGGGTGCATGTTCAGTTTCTTGGCCTTGGCCAGGATGACATCGGGCGCCTGCAGCTGAGCTACCAGAAGTCGAGAGTGATCGAATTTCAGCTGCTCAGAGCGCAGATCGCGAGCGACCTGATCAACCATGATCTGGTTCTGAGCCAGCTGCGCCTGGAAGGCCGTGAGCCCGATCAAGAACCCGAATGCAAACGTGCAGCCGACCAGTCCAAGCGCACTGGCGCGACGACGCTTGGTGCGAAGCGTCGGGACGACGCGCAGCTTCGGCTTCGGTGTTTCAACGGGGCGCGACGGGGCCGAGTGCTTTGACGCACGGGCCGCAGCCATCTCTTGGCGGCGGACGTTCATCGCCTACTCCCCAGCGGTGATCGGGTACGGGAGCCGTTCGACCATACGAAGAATGGCCGACTCACTACGAGGATTGCGTTCCGTCTCAGCCGATGATGGCTTGCGCTTTTCCGGTCTCACCAGGCGAACTGTTTGTACTGCATCGCACACACAGGGGAGATCGGCCGGGCACGTGCAACCACCGGTCGCGGCGTAGCGGAAACGATCCTTCACGATGCGGTCTTCGCCAGAGTGATACGCCAGCACGGCCACGCGACCGGCCGGACGGGTGATTTCGATAGCCGCGTCGATCGCGGTGGGCAGGATCGCCAGCTCGTCGTTGACCTCGATGCGAATGGCCTGAAACGTGCGCTTGGCCGGATGACCGCCACGACGCCGTGCCGCAGCCGGAATGGCGTCACGTACAACCGAGGCCAGCTGCACTGTGGATTCGATGGGCCGGTTGGCCACGATGGCGCGGGCGATACGGCCGGCGAAACGCTCGTCACCGTTCACCCGCAGGACTTCGGCCAGCTCGTCTTCGCTGTAGCCGTTGACAACGTCGGTGGCACTCCACGAACGAGTGGGGTCCATCCGCATATCGACCGGACCGTCGTTGCGATACGAGAAGCCTCGCTCCGCCAGGTCCAGTTGGGGAGAAGAAACGCCGAGATCAAAGAAGACGGCAGACACGTCGTGCACTTGAAGGTCAGTCATGATGGATGCAAGGGAATCGAACCGGCCGTGCACTCCCTGAAACCGATCGCCGAAGCGAGCGAGTCGAGCCGATGCAACCGACAGCGCCATGGGATCCTGATCGATGCCGACGTAACGGCATTCGGGCAGGGCCTCTAGGAGTCGGGCAGCGTGCCCTGCTCCCCCGAGGGTGCAATCAACGATCGTTCCCGCCGGAACTGGTGACAGCCCTTCGATGATCTCGTTGATCATCACCGGGTCATGCCGGAACAGCTCATCGTTGCTCATGGTGTTGTTGTCCATCACTCGATGCAATGCGCTTACCTGCAGTCCCCCGGGCAGCGGTTGCTGCCGGGATTTCTCCCCGACTAGCGAGACGGGAGCGGGCGGAGTTTGGGCTGTCCATCTTGCCG